>USOG01000081.1 GCA_900556365.1 uncultured Collinsella sp. | reverse complement strand
GCGACGGCCATTCGCACCTGCGTGGTGCTCGTTTTCGCCTGGGCAATGGCGGGCATTTCTGGATCCATTGGAACCATTGGCAGCATCGAACCCAGATCCTGGCTCTTTCTCGTCCTCTCGGGACTCGCTACCGGCGCTTCGTGGATCTGTTACTTTAAGGCGTTGAGCATCGGAGACGTCAATAAGGTCGTACCGGTCGACAAGATGAGCACCGTGCTCGCCGCGCTGATCGCCATCGTGCTTTTTGGCGAGACGAGCAACCTTGCGGTTAAGCTCGTGGGAACCGCCGTCATTACCCTCGGCACGTTTTTAATGACCGAGAAGCAGCAATCCGCCGGACCCGAGCAGCAGCAAGACCGGACCTGGCTCGCTTACGCCCTCGGCGCCGCCATGTTCGCAGCACTCACCTCCGTCCTCGCTAAGATCGGCATCGAAGGCGTCGAGTCAAACCTGGCCACGGCAATCCGCACCTGCGTGGTACTGGTTATGGCATGGGCAATCGTGGCAGCTAAAGGCAAGATGGGCCAAGCCGTGCACGTAGACCGCTACGAGCTCGTATTTCTCGCGGCATCGGGCATCGCGACCGGAGCATCGTGGCTGCTCTATTACTATGCCATCGCCGCAGGCCAGGTGAGCGTCGTGGTGCAGATCGACAAACTATCGATTGTCGTATCGGTACTATTTGCGCGCTTGGCATTCAACGAAAAGGCCTCGCGGCGCAGCGCCATCGGTCTCGCCCTCATCGTACTGGGCACTGCGGCGCTCGCGGTTTGGAAGTAGCGCGGCCAGCAGCCGCTACATCCTCACACCTGGCTTGGGATGCCTGTACTGACCGTGGGATGCCGTGCGCTTACCGTGCGAGATGGCAAATTTGGGACAACGGTGCAGGCAACGAAGGCAGGCTGCGCACTCCGGCTTTGTCCAGACGGGAAGGCCGTCGCGCATCTCAATCGCCGCCATGGGGCAGCGCTTGGCACACAGGCCGCAGCCGATGCAGCGATCGGCATCGACGGCAAACTTGCTCGTCTGTTGCATGCGCGGCAGCCCAATTGCGTGATACGCGCACGATGCAAACAGAGGCACGCGATGGCGCATCATGTTGCCCGTGCGGCGTGCCCGCACCGCCTCGATCACGGCATCAATCTGCGCCTCGGCAGCTCTATTGATACCCTCAGCCTTTTGAGGGTCAGACAGGTCGAAAACAGGCGTCCAGGTATCGGGCATCTTGACGCTCATCGCCGCATCCAACTCGAGCCCACGCTCGTGCAGCAGGTCGCGGGCAAACTTGGCAGATTGGCCGGTCGTCGAACCGTACGTCGAAACATAGAACGTATAGGGGCGCTCGCCGCCCTTTGCACCGGCAGCAATCGACAGGTCGGCAGTCTTCAAAAACTCGATCATCGGTGTCGGCAGACCCCAGGCATACACCGGAGCAACAAATCCCAGCTGGCAGGGGCCTTCCGTCGCAACAAGGCGAAGGGCTTCGACATCAAAACGCTCAATCGACACAACCTTGTCGTCTGTCGCCGCCGCAATGCGACGCGCCACATGTTCGCTGTTCCCCGTCGCGCTAAAGTACAGGATCATCTCGTACCCCTCTGGAGTTGACTCGCGATTAACCGCGCTACTTGCGCAGCGGCTTGGGTAGCGGGATACCGGCGGCGATGACAGCCGCGATGATCATGCAGACGATACCCTTGAGTGGGAAGCACATGAGCAGCAGGCCCACGACCATGACCGGCTGGCGCATGACGGCGCCCATCGTCGATGCCGTGCAGACGGCAACGCAAAAGACCGGATCTGTGCCGGTGAGGATAGCAAGGCCATAGCCCAAGCTTACGCCCGAGAAGATAACCGGGAAGAAATGACCGCCGCGCCAGCCCAAGTTGATGAGGGCGGGGGTCAGCATGGCCTTGACCAGACCGGTCAAAATAAGCACGCCGGCGGGAATGGTCAGATAGGTTTCCATGAGCACGTCGGCCTGGGTCTCGCCGGCAAACATGGTGTAGGGCAGGACCGTGCCGCAGATGGCGAGCGCCAGACCGGCCAGCATGGCTTTGACGACAGGGCGCGCCCCTATTGCATGGGCAAGCGCTTCGCTCGCGTGCTCAGAGACAAAGTACAGCCAGCCGCAGATTGTTCCGATCAGCGACAGAGGGACGAGCCAGGTAAGCTCCAGGTTGCCCACCTCGGCGGACTCGAACCTGGGCATGCCCATGCCGCCGCCCACAAGCTGGCCAAGCAGCAGGTAGGTACCCAGACCGCCGGCAATCGCAATGCCGTAGACCACCGTCTTTTGCACCTTGGGCAGCTTGATGGTGATCTCGCCGGACGCGGACTCATCGTCGGCGTCTTCGCCCTGGCCGTCGGCGCTACCGGCAAGCGGTGCCACAAAACCAAAGACGGGCGCGGTAAAGAGCGCCGTCAGGGCAGCCTGGGTGCCCAGCAGCGTAAGCTCCCTAAACTCGGCGCCAAAGCGACGCATGCGGTCGCCGACCCAGCTGCACAGACCAGCGATAACGCCGGTCAGGCCAGCCTCCGGTCCAATACTTCCGCCAAACAGCAACGGCAGCAGCGCCGCGAGCGAAAGCTTGCCCAGGTTGTCGTACGGGTAGCGCCCGTCTTGCTTAACCTTAGCCATCACCTGGTTGAGGTCATCGGTCTTGGTGCCTGTCATCTTTTCGTACAGACCGATCAACAAGCCGCCCAGCAGGCACACAAAAAACGGGTACGGCAAAAAGCCAAACGGGCCACTGGCAAGCTCGGGCGAAGCGACGCCCAGCGCGTGCGGAATCTCGGTCCATAGACAGTCGATGCCGTGCTCCATCGCAAAAAAGAACAGCCAGACCGCGGCACCTGCGAACGCACCGGTCACGGCAACGCTAACTAAAAACAGCGCGCGGTTTGTGGGTTTGACAAGGTTATCCATCGGGTCCTCCCGCGGTCAAAGTCGACATAATTACGTTTTATTGTAGAGCGAGCGTTGCCCGAACGAGCCAACCGTCTGCGCTGCAAACGGCACCATTGGGAGCCATTGTGGGGCAGGCTCAAGACTTATCCGTTGATAATCGAGGCAATCTCGCGCAAATCGTCGGCAAAGTAAATGCCTTGCTGGCGCTGCGGGCTCGATAAGCCCTTATCGATCATGTGCCCGAGCAGCGCCTTGAGGTCGTTGTAGTAACCGTCCAGGTTATACAGGATGCACGGAGAGCTCAGGTGCCCCAACGACACCGCAGACATGACCTCGGCAATCTCCTCGAGCGTGCCCGTCCCACCGGGAAAGGCGATGAACGCATCGCCGAGCTCAATCATCTTGGCCTTGCGCTCGGCCATATCGCTCGTCACGATAAGGTCGTCGATACCGTCATGTTGAAACTCGGCCTCGATAAAAAAGCTCGGCTCCACACCCGTCACATGTCCGCCAGCATCGAGCACGCTATCGGCGAGCGCGCCCATCAGGCCCGACTTGGACCCGCCGTATACCAGCGCGTGGCCGTTGGTGCCAATCCACGTGCCGAGCTCTCGCACTGCAGGCAGAAACGCCGGGTCGTTGCCGACGCTCGCGCCCAGGTACACCGTGATGTTCATATGCAATCCCCCTCGTCGTGACGCGCGGCACCCGTTCTATCGTTGCCGGCGACGGTACTCGCGCACGCGGCGCGACAAATCGGCGAGCTCATCGCGGTCGAGTTCTTCCAAATGCTCCAGATCGTCCATAAAGCGCGCCATGGTGTCCTTTTGGCGCATCTTGATAAGCGTATTGCAGTAGTTCACCGCCACGCCCGTGAGCATGGCGATGTAGAAGATGCTGATGACGCTTAGGATAACGGTAATGCCGCGGGCAACCGGCGTTTCGGCGGGGATATCGCCAAAGCCGATCGTCGAGACCGTCTCAAAGCTAAACCAGAGACCATCGCCAAACGTGAGGGTCGTGGGCTCGGACAGCCAGACGGCCGTCGAGCACAGCAGGTAAAAGATAAGAAACAGACCCGTGATGCGCGCAAAGCCGGCCTGTCGCAGTACGTCGGCAAGCGTCCTCAACCTGTTCATCGCGACCCCTTTCCCAGACGCCCAATCTCGTTCGCTCGGTATTGTCCCACAACCGACAGTTAGGGACGTTCCTTTTGTGCCGGCAGAAAGGGACTGTCCCCAACTGCCGGGCGGAACCGTTTAGCGGTGCTGCTGCCGGCTGGGCAGGCTGAGCTGGTATCCTTATGCGGTAATGTCTCGATTCGTTAGGATTGCATGTGAGAGCTTCCGCTGTCCTTCGTTCAGTTATATATCGCACCCTGGCCGTCGCGCTTGCCGCGCTCGCCATACTGAGCACCATCATGCCCGTCCCCGTCTATGCCGCCAATACCGATCAGCAAGTCAAGACGGTCCGCGTCGGCTGGCTCGTCAGCAACGAGGGCTTCCAGAACGGCACCCCCGGCGAGCGTCTCTCGGGATGGGGTTACGAGTACCTCCAGACTCTGTCGTACTACACGCCCGGCTGGCAGTACGAATACGTCTCCGGCACCTTCACTGAGCTTATGGACATGCTCGAGGCGGGCGAGATCGACCTCATGCCTAACATCTCCTACTCCGAGGAACGCGCCCAAAAGCTGCTCTTTTCCTCGAACCCCGAGGGTACCGAGCGCTACTACATCTACGCCAGGCCCGACCGTGACGACCTCGCAAAGGGTGACCCTCAAGCACTCCAGGGTCTCACTATCGGCTGCAACCCCGGCGTTATGCAAACCTTCGTTGGCCAGCAGTGGCTCGCCAACGAAGGCATTACCTGTACCTATAAGGAAATCAGCAGTAACGGTGACCTTTTCGATGCGCTGGCAAACGGCGAGGTCGACGCCATCATCATGAACGACACGACCTCGTCGCCCAGCGCCTCCCCCATGTTCTACATTGGTTCGAGCGACTACTACTTTGCCGTCCCCAAAAGTCGCCCCGACCTGATGGACGACATCAATGCCGCCATGACGGCAATCGCCCGCGTCAACCCACGCTATATCGACGAAGTCAAATCTAACTACTCGGCCCAAAACAGCGGTTCATCATCGCTCAACAGCCCCGAACGTTCCTGGCTCAAAGCAAATGGCAACACCATCACGCTCGGCTACATTACGGGCAAACTCCCCTACTGTAACGAAGACGAAGACGGCGAAATGGAAGGTTCGCTCGCATCGCTTGCGACGACGCTGCACGATAAATTTGGCATTACGGTCAAAACCGTCGCCTTTGATAGCTACAAGATGATGTCAAAGGCCCTGTCAAAGGGAAGCATAGACGTTGCGCTACCGGTATACCGAGATTACTGGTTTGCCGAGCAAACAGGCGTTGTGCAGTCAATATCGTTGGGGACCATGCCCCTCACCGCCATCCACACCGGCAGCAACCTGAACAAAGACCTTCAGAACATCGCCTGTACCAAATCATCGTTTGTCAACCGAAATGCACTTGAAAGTCTATTCCCCACAGCGACCGTAACCGAATACCAATCCGACGATGAAGCGTTCGACGCCCTCAGGAAGGGAACGGCGCGCTGCATCGTCGCTCCCAGTTCACGCGTAAAAACCATCGGTGACCGTTATGATCTCGAGGACTGCGAGACGGTCGAGCTCCCTGACACCTGTGACCTCGCGTGCTTGATGTCGCGCGGCAAACCCGAACTGCTGGGAATCATCAACAAGGGCATCATCAATGCCGGAGAATCGCTCTCCGCAAGTAATTACTCCTCCACGTCGTACACGGCCCAGGAATCCAACACGCTTCAATTCCTTTATCGCAACCGCACCGCCATTGCAGCTACCCTCATCGGTATGTTGTCGGTCGGCATCGTCCTGCTCATCTGGGCGCTCGTGCGCGCTCGAACCGAGCGCAAAAAAGCCGATGCTGCCAACGCCGCTAAGACGGCATTCCTCACGCGCATGAGCCACGACATCCGTACGCCGCTCAACGGTATCCTGGGCCTTATCGAAATTGAAGAATTGAAGGAAGGCGATATGCAAGTCGCCCGCGAGAGCCGTGCCAAGGCGCGCGTTGCCGCCAATCACCTGCTCTCGCTGATCAACGACATCCTCGAGATGGGAAAAATCGAAGACCGCAAGCTAACACTGGAACATGCGCCTTTTAACCTCAAAGAGCTTTGTGACGATACGCTGGTGCTGTGCAAGCTCCGCGCGTCCAGTAACGGCATCACAATGCAGGACAATAGTCTGCCGTACGCCACGGGGCCATACGTAATCGGCAGTCCCACCCATATCCGACAGGTCATGATCAACCTGTTAGACAACAGCATTAAGTACAACAAGCACGGCGGCTCCGTCACCTTTAGTTCACAGACCAAGCCACTCGATAACGGGCGCGCGCTCTTTTGCTTTAGCGTTTCGGATACCGGCATTGGCATGGCTCCCGAGTTTTTAAAGCATATCTATGAGCCGTTTGCCCAAGAAGGTGACGATGCGCGCAGCAAGTTCCAAGGAACCGGCATGGGCATGCCAATCGTCAAGTCGCTTATTGAACTGATGGGCGGCACGATTGAGATTTCGAGTGAGGTTGGCG
>USOG01000080.1 GCA_900556365.1 uncultured Collinsella sp. | reverse complement strand
GGCAGGATGTCCTTGAGGACGACGGCGACGCCAAAGCCCATCATGAGGCCCATACCCAGGGACTTGACGATGCCCTGTGCGGTCATAACGTCAAACAGACCGGCAGCGGTGCCGCCGACGATGATGCCGAAATTGCCCAGCAGCGCGCCGGCAAACCAGAACGCGACGGGGGCGAAGCCCACCAAAAAGCCGATGGACAGCAACATGGGCGAGTTGTAGATGGCAAAGGTCACGCCGGGGATATTGAGCGTGCACAGCATGCTGGGCACCACGCCCAGGGCGTCGCGAAGCACACTGTAGATGCCTGCGATGGCCATGGAGCCAAAGAGCTGCTTGCCGGTCTTGCCGCCGGCCTCGGTAGCACGCAGGGTTTGAGCTGCGGCGTTGCCGGTGGGGAACTCAAGCGCGGCGTCCACGATAAAGTGACGGTGGATGAGTGCTGTCGCCAGAAGGCCCAAGATGGTGCCGGCGAGTGCCACGATAAACATGTCGAGCCAGCTGATCTGGTCGGCATAGCCCAGCATCCAGGCGCCCGGGATGGTAAACGCCAGACCGCCGGCGACCATGGCGCCTGCGGACATGATGGTGTGGGTGACGTTTGCCTCGTTGAGGCTGGCGTTGCCCATGAGCTTCAGGAAGAACAGCGAGATGACGGCAGCGAAAATGATCGGCCAGGGGAGTGCACCCATCTTGAGGGCGGTGTAGGCCGAGCTTGCCGTGATGATCACGCAGCCAAGGACGCCGATGACGACGCCGCGCAGCGTGAGTTGACCGCGCATCGAGGCGCGGTTCGAGGGATTGCTCATATAGAACTCCTTTGCGTATATCCGCTTCCCCCGCAAGCGCCGCTACGGATACGGCGCGGGAAGTCGGGTTACCAAGGGCCGCCGCGTGAGCTCGCGCACGACCGCGCACCAGTATAGCCGCAAGGTAGTCATTTTGGGACGGGGCTTTTTTAGCTACCCCAGGCGAAGCCGAAGGATGATTTTTCTGGGACGGGGATTAAAAAATCATCCCAAATTGACCGCCTTGCCTACGGGATATACTGCTGGACAGACGAAAGGAGCGCCGACGATGCTTAATGGGTGCGCATATATATTGACGGTCGACGTGGGCAACACGTTCATTCGTTTTGGCCTGTTTGCAGAGGATTCGGCCGCGGCACAGGAATGCCCGCTTGCGACGTGCGAGATCACCACGCCGTCGAGCATCACAGCCGACGAGGCGCGCATGAGGCTCACGCAGGTCATGGCCGCGCTGGCGGCCGATGCGGGCATGCCGGGTGCGCTTGTTCCCGCGGCTGCTGTGCTGAGCTGCGTGGTCCCGGCGCTCGAGCGCCCGTGGAAGGCGGCACTTTCCCGTACCTGCACGGGGCGCGTGCTCACGGTGGGGCCGGGACTTAAGACCGGCATGCCCGTGCACTACGACGATCCGGCCGAGATCGGTCCCGATCGCATCGCCGACGCCGTGGCTGCCCGCGCCGTCTACGGCTCGCCGTGTATTGTGATCGACCTGGGCACGACGACCAATATCGAGGTCATCGACGCGCACGGTACCTTTGTCGGCGGCGTTATCGCGCCGGGGCTGGCGCTCGGCGCCCGCTCCCTTTCGGCCGCTGCGGCGCGCCTGCCGCAGGTCGAGCCCTCGGCACCGACGCACGTCATCGGTCGCAACACGCGTGAGGCCATGCGCTCGGGCGTGGTCTTGGGCGAGGTTGCCCGCATCGACGGCATGCTCGACATGGTGCTAGCCGAGATGCGCGCGACCAAGGCCGCGGGGGAGGGCGATGTGCCCATCGTCATTACCGGCGACGATGCCGAGGCGCTTGCGGCCCTTGTCGGCCATAGCCTGACGGTCGACGATGCGCTGACGTTGCGGGGTCTCGCCGAGCTCTACCACATCAACCAAAAGCCCCGCCGCGCGTAGCGATGGGGGCGATGGGACAAAAACGTCTCCACCTTCCACCTGCTACAATGGGTCAAACTATTGCGATTTCGGAGGTGTCTGCCATGTCGGACGATCTTCATCAAACCGCGTCGGGCAAGCGCCGCGACGTTATTAGCTGGGATGAGTTCTTTATGAGCGTGGCCATCGCCGCGCAGCGCCGCAGTAAGGACCCCAACACGCAGGTGGGCGCGTGCATCGCCAACACCAACCACCGCATCCTTTCGGTGGGCTACAACGGTACGCCCTCGGCACTCAACGACGACTTTTTCCCGTGGGGCACGAGCGACGACCCGTTGCAGGATAAGCACAACTACGTGGTGCATGCCGAGGCCAACGCCGTGCTCAACTACCGCGGCTCGCTCAAAGACCTTGAGGGTTCCACGGTCTACGTCACGCTGTTTCCGTGCCACGACTGTGCCAAGATCCTGGCGCAGGTGGGCGTGGGCGAGGTCGTCTACCTGGACAACAAGTATGCCGATACCGACGACGGCCGTATCAGCCGCCGCATTCTCGACTCCTGCGGCATCAGCTACCGCCAGGTCATCGTCGATGTTCAGATTGGTACCGGGGGACAAGCTCAGCAGTAGCGCGTGCCAACGCCAGCTGGCGGCAAAACAGCCAAAAGAGCCCCGTCCCAAATTGACTACTCGTGAAAGTCGCGTCTGCGCGCATGGACGGCTCGTGAGCGGGTACATGGCTGTAGTAACATAGCTTCTGTCTGCGGGCGTGCCCGCGTTATTGTGAGAAAGGAGCCCCTGTGGCTGTTAACGAAGAGCTGCTTAAGAAGGTTCTTGAAGAGATCCGCCCCAACCTGCAGGCCGACGGCGGCGATATGGAGTATGTGGGCGTCGACGACGAGGGCGTCGTCAAGCTGGAGCTGCAGGGCGCCTGCGCCGGCTGCCCCATGAGCTCGCTAACCCTTTCCATGGGTATCGAGCGCATCCTGAAGGAGCATGTGCCCGGCGTTACCCGCGTTGAACAGGTCAATGCTTCCGGCGAGGCAGAGGACCTGTACGACGAGTACGCGCCGTTCTAAGATGCGAAAGCTGCGGACGGTACGCTCCGCATAGACGTTACGTCCAAATATGCGGCTGCGAGCGTAAGGCCCGTGGCCGCATTTGTATGTAGGGAGCAGGGGGATCGATATGCTCAACGACCTCTACCATATGCTTGATCCCGTCGCAATCTCGGCGGGCCCCATCACCATCTACTGGTACGGCCTGGCCTACGTGGTCGGCGCTCTGCTCACGGCGGTCGTTATGTACCGTACGCAGCGTCGTTGGGGCTTCGACATTACGATTGATGACCTGACGAGCGTCGTGGTCGGCGCGGTCTTTGGCCTCATTATCGGCGCTCGCCTGTTTTACGTCGTCTTTTACGGCGATGGCTACTATTGGACCCATCCGCTCGAGATCTTTGCCACCAACGAGGGCGGCATGAGCTTCCACGGTGGCCTGGTGGGCGGCATCTTGGGCGGCATCATTGTATGCCGCATGTATAAGCTCGACGCCTGGACCATCGCCGACCTTGCCGTGATCGGTGCTCCGCTGGCGCTGTGCCTGGGACGTTGCGCCAATTTCGTCAACGGCGAGCTGTGGGGTAAGCCGACCGATCTGCCCTGGGGCGTGGTCTTTGGCGGCACTGCGGGCGATATGCCGCGCCATCCCTCTCAGCTCTACGAGGCGTTTCTTGAGGGCGTCGTGCTCTTCTGTATTTTGCAGGTGCTCAGCCGCAAAAAGCCGCTACTGCCCCAGGGCACGTTTATGGGCGTGTTCGTGATGGGGTACGGCATCGTCCGCTTTCTCGTTGAGTTCGTGCGCGTGCCCGATGCCCAGCTGGGTTATCTGTTGGGCGGCGTCATCACCATGGGCCAGCTGCTGAGTTTGCCACTCGTGATCGCCGGTCTGGCGCTCATCATCTTCGCCCGACACCGCAATCGCCCCCAGCGCATCTACCTCGACGCCTAATCAAGACCACCACAAAGGGGACAGGCACTTTTGTGGTGGTCTTGCCGAGTTTGATAGGTTTCTAGAAAGGCTTTCGGACTGTGAAGGATTCCGACCTCTCCACAACGGCTGCGCGCGACGCTGCCCGCATCGTCTGGTTTAAGCGCTACCCCGCCAAGCAGACGCTCATCGCATTTTTGCTCGCGCTGTTGGCGACCACGGCGTTTTCCATCGATCCCGCCCCGGTGTCGAGCAACGCAGTCTTGGCGATTGACCCCAAAGCCTCGGGCATGCTGTACGTGTGCTACGAGGTGCTCCTCTCGTTTGCCGGCCATACCGACGCGGTCATGCTGCTTGCGCTTGCCTGCCTGCTCACGCTGCCGTTTCGCTACGTATTCTTTGGCCGCGGCGACGCTTGGCGTCCCTCGGTGATCCTTCCGTCGCTGTTCTTTGCCGTCTGCATGGTGTTTGGCCGCAGCTACGACCTCACCGATTCGGCCGAGATCGTGCTCGGCGACAAGGCCCGCATCATCTGCGCCTGGATAGGCGGTGCGGGCTGGATGCTCTTGGCGGTCGTTGCCTTCTACCTGGCTTTTGAGTGTCTAGATTGGCTGAGCTCTCGGCGCATTCCGTTTTCCGAAGCGCACTTTGGCCGCATATGGCGTGTGGCTCACGCCGTGCTCTCGGTCCATCCCTTTGCCGGGCCCTTCCTGGTGCTTATGATCGCCTGGGCGCCCACGCTCATCGCTTCGCTGCCCGGCCTTTTTATGGGAGACACGGGTGCGCAGATTCGCCAGTGGTTCAACTACCCCAACGGCACGAGTGACTACCTGCGTCTGCTCAATCCCAATGTGTTGCTCAACGGACATCACCCCGTGGTGCACACGGCTATCATCGGTTCATGCGTCCAGCTGGGGCTTTCACTGTTCAACAGCGCCAACGCAGGTCTTGCCATCTACACCTGCGCTCAGTTCGTCATTACGGCCGCCTGCATGGCCTATTCCATCTCGTCGCTGCGCAAGCTGGGCGTGAGCCTGCCGGTCCGCGGCGTGATCTTGCTGTTCTTTGTGTTTATGCCCATGTTCTCCAATTACGCGGCCCTGCTTACCAAAGATGTGCTGTTTGCCGATGCGTTTTTGGTGCTGTTGGTGCAGACCGTGAAGCTCGTGGCCTGCGGCCTGCCCCGTCGCGATGCCAATGCCGAGCGTGCGGGCGAACAGAGGCCCGTGCTCTTTGCGCGCCATGACTGGCTGCTGCTCGCTCTGGGCGCCATGGGTTCCACGTTTCTGCGTAACGGCGGCCTGGTGTTTCCCCTGGCGGCATGCGTAATCGCGGCGGCGTTTTGCGCATGGGACGCGCATGTGGCTCGTCGTGCAGCCAAGCAGGCTGGTGCTGCGCCTTCGGGCGCCATCCCGCGTTTCCGCTGGGTGGGAGTTCTTGCGGTGCTTGTACTCTGCCTTGCCTCCAATATGTACTTCACCAAGGTCTTTATGCCGGCGCATGACATCACGCCTGGTTCCAAGCGCGAAATCCTCTCGATTCCGTTCCAGCAGACGGCTCGTTTCGTCCAAAAGCACGACGGCCTCAACTCGGGCGTCAACCCCACGGTTAAGGAGGACGGCACCATCGTGGAGGCTCCTTGCGACGGCTTGGTGACCGACGAAGAGCGTGCCGTGATCGACCGTGTGCTCAAGTACGAGAACCTGGGCCGCCGTTACAACCCGGATAAGTCGGACGCCGTCAAAAATTGCTTTAACGAGTATGCCTCGCAGGAGGACATCAAGGCCTATTTTGAGGTGTGGGCCCAGATGTTCAAAAAGGACCCCGGGTGCTATATCTCGGCGCTCATCAATAACTACTATGGGTATTTTTATCCGAGCGCTCGCGACGCATGGGTCTACAGCACGGCGCGCAGTGCCGAGATCATGGCGAAGCCCGATAACCTCAAGTACTTTGACTTCCATCCGGTCGATAGCAAGGTTGTGCGCTGGTGCGACCACCTGATCAACCTATATCGCGTGGCAGTACAACGCATCCCGTTTATCTCGCTCGCCATGAGCTCGGCCACCTATGTGTGGATCATGATCGCCGTGGTGGTCTATCTGCTACGTCGTCATTCGTGGCGCGGGCTGGCCATTTGGGTGCCGCTGCTGGGCGTGCTCGCCGTGTGCCTGATCGGTCCCTGCAACGGCTCGACCTACATGCGCTATCTGTATCCGGTCATCGCCTGCATGCCCTTTGCCATCGGCGCCACCATCACCCGCAGCGATCTCCTCTGGTCCTAATTTGGTGCAAAGGGGTCAGGTTGCTTTGCACCAAAGGGTTGCATCATCATGGTGGCTTCATTTTTTTGTTTATCTCACAGGCCAGTAGGTATATCATTTATAGCGTTTGTTTATATTGCCCGAGCATCTGCGCTGGGCTTTAGGTCGAAACCGATAGGAGACACGTATGTCCGGACACTCTAAGTGGGCCACAACCAAGCATCGTAAGGGCGCGCAGGACGCCAAGCGTTCCGCCCTCTTCTCCAAGCTGAGCCGCAACATCACCGTTGCTGCCCGTCTCGGCGGCGACCCGCTGCCCGAGAACAACGCCAGCCTCGCCGCTGCCGTTGCTAAGGCCAAGGCTCAGTCCATGCCCAAGGACAAGATCAAGTCCGCTATCGACAAGGCCTTCGGTTCGGGTGCCGATGCCGCCGTCTACGAGAACATCGTGTACGAGGGCTACGGTCCCGCCGGTGTCGCCGTCTACGTTGACTGCCTGACCGACAACCGCAACCGCACCGCCGCTGATGTCCGTTCCGCCTTCTCCCACGCTGGTGGTAACCTGGG
>USOG01000079.1 GCA_900556365.1 uncultured Collinsella sp. | reverse complement strand
GTGCATGATCTCGTTGTTGGACTTGCCCTTGGGGTCAAAGTCGGAGCCGCCCTTGCCGCCGCCCATGGGAAGGGTGGTCAGGCTGTTCTTGAGGATCTGCTCCAGGCCCAGGAACTTGAGCATACCCAGGGTGACCGTCGGGTTAAAGCGCAGGCCGCCCTTGTAGGGTCCAATGGCAGAGTTGAACTCGACGCGATAGCCGCGGTTGACCTGAACCTTGCCCTGGTCGTCGACCCAGGGGACACGGAACATAACGATGCGCTCGGGCTCGACGAGGCGCTCAAGCAGGGCGGCCTCCTCGTACTCGGGATGGGCGTCGAGCGCCGGCTGGATGGTGCCGAGGATCTCGGTCGCGGCCTGGATGAACTCAGGCTGCTCGGGATAGCGGGCCTTGAGCTCGTCGAGAACTTTCTGCGTGTAGCTCATGCTTCCTCCAATTGATGGAAAAGAAAAGTGTCGTTCGAGGCGCCCCATGCGCCGCGAGCTTTATCGAGTATGGATAATATCGCACTGTTGCAGCAAAGTTTCGCATAAGCCGACAAGCAGATGTTTCGTTTTGATTACGATGCAGGTAGAAGCGTTTTTGAGCACCCAACGCGCAAATCGCGTGTTTCGAAGCTGTTTCGTCCACATGTTCCAAACCACCACATTGGGAACCTTTGTGGTGGTGTTGGTGGTTAGAGGACGAGCTGATGGTAGTCGGCGGGGGTTATGCGGCCTTCGGTGGCAGCGCGGAAGGCGGCAAGCGCATCGCCCGAGAACGGCATGGCCCAGCACAGGCCGCAACCCGCGGTAATGGAGCCCGGCAATGGCATGATGCGCCCGGGCACGCCGGCATCCAGGCACAGCTGCTCGCATTCCATCACATCGAAGGTGCTGTCAAACGACACGATGATCTTGCGCTCATGTTCGAGGGCATCACCGGATGGGCCTTCGAGGTGTGCCTCACGATACGCCGCGGCGGCCGCTTCCTCTTCCGCAGTATGCCCACAGCCACCGCAGCCGCAGGTACAGGGCTCGGAACCATCGCAAGTGCAAGGCTCTCCCGTGTCGGGACAAATATCGTGAGACATGGCAACTCCAATCGTCTAGGCAAGCAACTCGGCCGCCGCAAACTCCTCGGGCGTATTGACGTTCTCGAAGCAGAGCGTCGAGCCTGCGGCCTTAACGATCTGCGGTTCATCCATATAACCAGCCTGAACGCGATTGATCAGGCAGCGAATGCGCTGGCGGTCGCAGGCGAGCAGCTCTTGGGAAACTGACGCACACGCGTCACGGCGCCAGACGGCGCAAAGCGGCTCAATCCCCCGCTCCTCGCGCGGCACGCACACGTCGAGCGCCTCAGACTCAACACGATCGGCAAGCGCGCCGATCAGTTCTGGCGAGACGAACGGCATATCGCAGGCGACGATCGCCACGAGCGGCAATCGGGCCGCGGCCAACGAGCTCGCGATGCCGCGCATGGCGCCCGCCGGCCCCTCAAGGTCCGACACTATTCGCGGCACCAGGCCGCCAAACGCGCGCTCCTCAAGGTAGGCAAGCTCGCTGGGACGCGAAGTCGTCACGACCAACTCGCCGGCAACTGGCGCCAGCCGACCCAGCACGCGTTCGATAAGCGGCTCGCCGCAAAACGCCATGCGAGCCTTATCACAGCCCATGCGCGAGGACAGCCCACCCGCTTGGACGACACAAGAAAGATCGGCTCGTCTTACGGTAGTCATACGGCAAAACACCCCCATCGGCATGCTCGAAACCCGGTGCACGAAGCTAAATACCGCAGCCGAAATAGCGGCACTACGAAAAGCTCGTGCAAAAACAAAACAGCGCCTTTGCGGCACGCAGCAAGACCGCGAACACAAAAGCGCTGGTAGCGTATGGCGGGAACGTATGTGAATCGAACACATCCAAGACGTTTTGCACGCCTCGCAACGGTTTTGAGGACCGCGGAGCCCACCGGAGCCCATCCGTTCCCAAGTGCGGAGGTATTTTACCAAACCGAAACGGCTCCATCCCAAAAAGACGAGCAAGAAGTTGCGGTGGAATAGTTCCTATATTTGCTGCCAAAGCCTCCAAATAGGAACTATTTCACCGCAACTGAGGAGGCGGGAGCGGGTAACCGGCCTAGCGTAGGGACCTCAGGCCGCCGGCATCCTTGTGAAGCACCGTAAAGCGTACGGCATCCAGGTGCTCCAAGATGCTGATGGCGCGCTTGCGCGACACGCCCAGGGCCTCACGCAGCACGCTCGTGGTGGCTGCGCCGCCGGCTGCCTCAATGGCGGCGGCGACGAGCTTACGCGCATGAGCCTCGGCGGCAGCGGACAGGGCAACGTCGCGCTCGACCTTCACGATGGAGCGGTTGAGCGAGAGCTCGCGCAGGGCACGCGTCATGGTGTCGCGGCCGAGCTGCAGCTGTTCGCCTACCTCGGGAAGCGCCGGTGCATCGAGGCCAGCCTCGTCAAGCAACGCCAAAATGCGCTCGCATGCCTCATGCACCACGCGTGCGGCAGCGGCGGCCGAATGCGGATCGAATACCTCGGCGCCCTCGGCGGCGCACACGCCACGCGAGCAGCCCTCGGCAATCAGAGCCGCGGCAACGCCATCATCAGCGGCAGGCCACGCAGCATGGGCAACGGCGCCGGGCGTAAAGCCCGTCTCCTTGGGGGCAGCCGCGTGCATGGCGGACAGGGTCGCCGCCAGTGCATCCATCGCGGCGTCGAGCACGGCGGCATTCACATACAGCGCATCGCCCGAGCCGGCAAGCTTGTAAACAACACCTCGCGCCACCAGCTCGTTCAGCGCGGCGTCGGCCTCAACGGAAACAAGATCTAGCGCTGCGGCAACGTCGGCAACCACGACCGGCAACGCCTGCAGCGCCAGCCACGCATCCACACCAGCGACGGCATCGCCGGCCTCAAGCGCCGCAAGCAGCGTGCGCTCCCCCGCCGAAAGCTCGCGCGAGCGACGGCAGCGCGAAAGCAGCACGCGCCCGCCGCCAATAAGCATAACGGGCGAATACGACAGCACCACGGCATGGTCTCCGGCGCACAGCGGCAGCGGGTCCTCCAGGCGCACCTGCACGGTACGGGTCTCGCCCACCGCCATGGGGGCCTCGCCCTCCAAAAGCATGATGCGGCCGACGACCTCGGCCGTGCCGGCCATCACATGCACACGCGCGCCCGACTCGAGCACGCGCGGCTTGGTGCCCTCGCGGCCCAGGTAGGTGAACGTCATCATAAAGCGCAACGTCTGGCCAAAGCGGTCCGCCACGCCCAGCATCTCGCCACGGTCAAGCGCCGCGACACCGTCACCAACTAGGTTGAGCGCCACACGCTGACCAGGCAGCGCGCGCGGCGTATCGCCATGCACCTGAATCCCGCGCACGCGACAGACCGTACGCGACGGCAAAGCCATCAGCTCGTCGCCCACCGCAACCGGCGCATCGTGCAGCGTTCCCGTTACGACAGTGCCGACGCCCTTAATCGTAAAGCAGCGGTCAATCGGCAGGCGCGGCGCGGCATCGGTGCGCTCGGCACGGTCGCGGCAGGCATCCCAGCAGGCACTTACCTGCTCGTCGAGCACCGCAAGCAGCCTGTCGATCCCCTCGCCCGTCTTAGACGACACGGGGACAATCGGCGCGCCCGCAAACACGGTACCCGACAAAAAGTCATCGACATCGAGCTCGGCAAGCTCGGTCATCTCGGCATCGGCCAGGTCGCACATCGTCAGCGCGACCACCATGTGTGTGACGCCCAGCAGCTCCAGCACATGCACGTGCTCGCGGGTCTGCGGCATCACGCCCTCGACGGCCGAAACCACCAGCACGGCGACGTCGATACCCGTGGCACCCTGCACCATGGCGCGCAGGTAATGCGCGTGGCCCGGCACGTCGACCAGGCCGACGATCTTGCCGCTCGGCAGCGCCAGCTCGCCAAAGCCCAGCTCAACGGTCATACCGCGACGGCGCTCAACCTCCAGGCGGTCGGGATTCTTGCCGGTCAACGCCTCGATCAGTGCCGACTTACCGTGGTCGACGTGGCCCGCCGTGCCAACGATAACGGGACACTCCACCAGCGCCTGAACCTCACTCATCGTGCAACCGCCTTGGCAACGCATGCGGCAAGCGTCGACGCCGCCGTCTCGATATCGCGGTCGCCCACGAGCGTACGGACGTCAAATAAAATGCGATCGTGCGAGGTTCGCGTGACGACCGGCGTGTCGAAGTCCTGGACAAGCGAGCGCTTGAGCGCGTCAACGGAAAGACGCTCATCGACGAGGCACACGGCAACGCACATGGTGGGCAGCTCGACGGTAGGCAGCGAGCCGCCGCCGGGAGTCGACGACTCCTCGACAATCTCCAACTCAACGGCACACGGGCAACCAGCCTTATCGAGCCCGGCGACCATGCGATCACGCAGCTTACGGGCACGTCGCTCCAAATGAGCCTGCGGCAGCGTAAGCATGCTGAGCACCGGAATATCGCGATGGGCAACATCGGCGCCATCCATGTAGATACGCAGCGTGGCCTCGAGCGCCGACAGAGCCAGTTTGCCCGGACGCAGAGCGCGCATGAGCGGATGTGCGCCGCAGGCCTGGACCAGATCGCGACGGCCCATGATAATGCCCGCCTGTGCGGCACCGAGCAGCTTATCGCCCGAGCAAGACACGATATCGAGCCCCGCCGCGACCGAAGCCGGCGTGGGCTCCTCACCGCCGCGCACCAGGATGTCATCGGGCAACAGCGCGCCCGAGCCCTGGTCCTCGTAGAACAGCAGGCCATGCTTGTGAGCAAGCGCCGCAAGCTCCCGAGAACCCACCTCCTCGTGAAAACCCTCGATGCGATAGTTGGAAGGATGAACCTTAAGGATCATCGCCGTATCGGGCGTGATGGCGCGCTCGTAGTCGCTCAAATGCGTGCGGTTGGTGGCCCCGACCTCGACGAGTTTGGCGCCCGAAGCCGCCATGACATCGGGGATGCGGAAGCTGCCGCCAATCTCGACAAGCTCGCCGCGGCTGACGATGACCTCTTTACCCGCGGCATGGGTGGCAAGCACCAGCAGCACCGCGGCGGCATTGTTGTTGACCACGAGCGCGTCCTCGGCACCGGTGAGTGAGCGGATCAGCTGCGCGGCGTGCTCCTTGCGCGACCCGCGCGAACAGGTGTCGACGCTGTACTCGAGCGTGCTATACCCGCGCGCGACATCGGCCACGGCTTTGGCAGCTGATTCCGCGAGCGGGGCGCGACCCAAGTTGGTATGGATAACCACACCCGTGGCGTTGACGGCGGGACGCAGGCTCGGCAGCGCAGAGCGATGCGCACGCCACTCGATGGCCGAGGCCAGGTCGCGCTTGGAACGCGGGGCGGCACCGGCACGAATCGCAGCGCGCTCCTCGTCGAGCTCGGCCGTCACGGCAGCATGGACCACCGCGTCGCAGGTCTCCCCCGCCGCCTTCACCACCGGCCACTCGGCAAGCAGCTCGTTGACGGAAGGAATAGCGCGAAGGCGGGCGCGTACCTCATCGGACATGTTCTGGCTATCGCTCATGTGCGGCCTTTCAAAACCAAAGGTGAATCAATCGTTCGAACGTCAAACTATCAGCCAATTCGATCGGCTGAGTCAATCAATCGCTATTATCCTCGCGCGCCGCGATCTTTTCCACGCGAACGGCGTTTTCCTGAGTGAGCGCGGCGCCCGTCAACGGGTCCCAACGCAACGGTGTATGGTCGAGCGGGCCCACGCCCAAGGCTTGAGCGCCACCGGCATCGGCGCCAAACGAACGCCCGCCGGGGGCGGCCGAGGTGAAGATGCACGCCGGATGCAGATAGGGCGTCGTCTCCACGCGCACGCGGTCGCGGCCCATATCGCTCACGAGTTCGACGATCTCGCCGTCGACGATGCCCATGCGCGCAGCGGCATCGGCATTCATCTGCACGGCATCCAGATCCGAGCCCGCCTCGGCGGCGCCAGCCGCCGCGAGTCTGCGCGAAGTGTGCGACTCAAAGGGACGGTTGCCGCTAATGAGACGAAACATCCCCGGGCCGGGCTCCACCATGGGCGCGATCCAGTTGGGCACACGACCCAGGCCGGCTCGTTCCCATACGTCGCTTGCCAGCGCAATTTTGCCGCCATCCAAGGGAATCGCCGGCTCGCCCGTACGCGACGGCAACGCAACACCCGTGTCGGCCCAGCCGCGCTCCTTGAGCTCGTCCAGATTGATCCCAAAAGGCGCCACCTGGGCAGCCGTCAGATCGTCAGACGTAAACTGGAAATACTCGCCCACGCCACACGCCTGCGCCAGACCGGCAAAAATCTCCCGACCGGGACGTGTGCCGTCATGCTGCACGGGCAGCACGGCGTTGCGGTAGAACACGCGCGAATCGTTGGCGCCCACGACTGTGCCCACACCGCGGTCGGCCTCCAGATACGTCACGTCGGGCAGCACGAAGTCAGAAGCACGCGCCGTCTCGGACCAACGAATATCAATCGTCACAAGCAAGTCGAGCTGCTGCAAAATACCCAACCAAGCCTGTGCATTGCCATAGCCTGCACCGGGGTTACTGGCATAGACGATGAGCCCACGCAAATCGCCGGCAAGAATCGACTGACCGATGGTCGTGCACAGCCCGCGCACCGGATCGACCAGTGAATAGCGCTCGGACCCCAACTTGGGCTCGCGCGGCACCGGCGGCGTCGCAAAGCGAGTGGGATCGAGGTCGCCCAGTGAAAGCGGTGTGGGCGGATTGAGCGCGCCACCCGCATGTCCAATACAGCCCAGCAG
>USOG01000078.1 GCA_900556365.1 uncultured Collinsella sp. | reverse complement strand
TGGCAGGATATGCCGGGGTCAGGACGTTGACCATGCCAATGCGTCCGCCCAGGTGCTCGGTCTCGTCAAGATCCTTATACAGGTTGACAGCGCGGGCGTGGGCAACGAGCTCGTTGTGCTGGCTCTGGATGCCGCTCGTCACATCAAAGTGATGGTTGGGCGGGAAGTTGCCTTGGATGTATTGGGAGTGCGAGAGGCTGATGAGCTCGTTGATGGTGAACCAATTCTTGACCTCGCGGAACTCGCGGAAGCAGAACTCGGCATAGCGCACATAGGCGTCGACGGTCTTGCGGTTGAGCCAGTCGCCCTGGTTGAACAGGGCAGCGGGGGAGTCAAAGTGATGCAGGGACACATAGGGCTCGACGCCATACTTTTTGCAGCAGGCGAACAGCTCGTGGTAGTGCTTAACGCCCTCGGCGAGGGGCTCGGCATCGTCGCCGTTGGGGAAGATGCGGGTCCAGGCGATGGACACACGGATGGCGTTGAGTCCATGCTCGGCAGAAAGGCGGATATCCTCCTCGTAGCGGTTGTAGAAATCACTGGCCGGGTCGGGCAAAAAGCGACCCTGGGCGACAAGGTAATCGTCCCACATGGTCTTACCCTTGCCTGCCACCTTCGTGGAACCTTCCGTTTGGTACGCGGCGGTTGCGGCGCCCCAAACAAAGCCCTTCGGCAGCTGCTGTACGCGGTTTAGCAAAGACATATGCATACACCCTCTCGTCTCGCTGTTCGATATTGTGCGTTTGCGCTCAGGAGGCTCCCTGGTTAGCGTTCAGCGGTGAAAAAGCCCGATAAACACTATCTTAAAATGATTAGAACCAAAATGAGCACGTGAACATTTGACAATGAGCACGTTAACATCCGGCTGGGATGTATAGAAACAAAACAACTTCAAACAGCCGCGAACGGTTGTATTTGTTCGGTAAGCGGTTTTGATTGACAGAAGTTTTCATGTTGTGGTATATGGCTCGGGTATCATGAGCACGTTATCAATGTATGTACGATGCGCCATGGGCGCGGGGAATAGTTGGGAAGCAGGTTAGCGTGGAAGGCATGGCTCAGCAGACAAGGAATGGTCGTTCGGCGAGCGCGGCAGAGGTTGCGGCACTCGCTGGCGTGAGCCGCCAGACTGTGTCTCGCGTGGTCAACGGCATGCCTAACGTGACGGAAAAGACGCGCAAGCGTGTGCTGGCCGCCATGGAAGAGCTGGGCTTTCGTCCCAATTTTGCTGGAGCGGCGTTGCGCGGCGGGTCGTATCGTTCTATTGGCCTGTGCATGTACAACATCACACGTGTCGGTAACCTGGCGACGCTCGAGGGTATCATGCAAGCGGCGCGCGAGCACGATTTTGCCGTCACTATGATCGAGATGGGCGGCGACAAGCCCTATGCACTTGCCGATGCCTCGCGCCGCATGGTCGAGCGACCCGTCGACGGCATGATTCTCAACATGAACCGCATGGCTCCCGATTTTGAGGAGTTTGTTCCCCAGCCGGGAGTGCGAACGGTCATCCTGTCCATGTATGCGCATCCGCGCTGCACGACGATCGACTCCGACCAGTATGGTTCGTGCGAGCTGTTGACCAATTATCTGCTGGAACATGGTCACTCGAATATGCGGTTTGTGGCGGGTCCGGAAAACTCGATTTCCTCGCGTTTTCGTGAGGCCGGTTGGCGCGATACGCTGGGTCGTGCTCATGTCGATGCCGCTCCGATGCTGCGTGGCGATTGGAGTGCGGACAGTGGGTACGCCATGGGCGAGCGGATTGCGGCCGAGGTGCTTGCCGGCGGGTCGCAGGCGCCGACTGCCGTGCTTGCGGCAAATGACCAGATGGCGCTGGGCGTTATCGCCGCGCTCGAGAATGCGGGCCTGTCCGTGCCCGACGACGTGAGCGTGGTTGGTATCGACGACGCACTCGAGGGACTTGTTCCTCACAATCGGCTGACGACGCTGCGATTTGATTTGCGCGGTGTCGGTAAGCTTGCGTTTGAGGCGGCGATTGGAGAGAGCTCGTCTATCGAGGCGATTCATGTGCCGAGTACGCTGGTCGAACGCTCGACTGTTAGGGACATACGGGGTTAGGTCCTACTCCGTTTGTCTCGATCTGTAACAGGTAGACGGTCAAAAGCGGGCTACGTGTTACAGATTTAGATTGAGGGAACTGGCCCGCGCGTTCATCTTAATCTGTAACAGTTAGGACCGAAAAACTCGGCTAGATGTTACAGATTGAGACAAACGTGCGGTACGGTCTGCCCAAAAAAGGCCGGGGGCGGCGCGCCGTGTGACGTGCCGCCCCCGGCTGAGAAATGGGGACAGGTTGTGTGAGCGGGCAACCCCGCCAGCCACTAGTCCAGACGACGGGTCTGCGCCACGTGCTTATACCAGTATGCGCTTGCCTTGGGCGTGCGCTTCTGGGTTTCAAAGTCAACGTAGAAGAAGCCATAACGCTTGTTGTAGCCATTGGTCCAGGAGAACTGATCCTGCAGGCTCCACAGGAAGTAACCGCCCACGTTGACACCCACCTCCATGGCCTTGAGCAGCCAGCGCAGGTGCTGCTCGATGTAGTCGATGCGCGGCTGGTCGTCCACAAAACCGTCCTTGTAGGGGTCCTTGTAGCCCATGCCGTTTTCGGTGATGAAGATCTGCTTGTAGTTGGGGTAGCGCTGCTTAATGTAGACGAGCAGATCGAACAGGCCCTCGGGATAGATGATCCAGTCCCAGTCGGTGGTGGGGATGCCAGGCTTGTTCACATGCTCGCCAATACCCTTGACGCGCCAGCGGCCGGTGCCCTTCTCGCCCGTACCATTGTGGTGCAGGTCGTTCTCGCCGTCGTAAGCCTTCAAGAAACGGCACTGGTAGTTGTTAACGCCCAGGTAGTCGTTGTAGAGCGCGGCCTCGCGCATGATTTCCAGATCCTCGTCTAGGATCTCGATGGTGCCGCCCGAGACGGCAGCCAGGCGGTTGGCGCACTCGAGGGTGTCGGGCGCGTAGTCGCCGCGGAAGGTGGCGTCGAGCAAAAACTGGTTTTGCAGCACGTGCTCGTTGTTGGCGGCCTTGATGTCGGCGGGGTCGTTCTCGTTGAGCGGGTACTTGAACTCCAACGACTGAATGACGCCGATCTTGCCCTTAAAACCGCCGTTGTGGAAGGCCAGCACGGCCTTGGCGTGGGCGAGCATCATGTTGTGCTCGCACTGGAAAGCCTCGGCCAGATGCGCCTTGACGCCGCCGGGGAAGGTGCCCTCGATGTAGGTGTTGGAGGCATCGGCCCAAATCTCGTTAAAGGTGAACCAATAGGTCACCTGGTCGGCGTACTCCTTAAAGCAGAAGGTGGCAAAGTCCACAAAGGCATCGATGGTCTCGCGGTTGAGGAAGTCGCCCTTCTCAAAGAGGGCAAGCGGCGTGTCGAAGTGATGCAGCGTGACAAACGGCTCAACGTGGTGCTTGTGGCACTCGGCGAAGAGATCGTGGTAGAACTGCACGCCCTCGGGGTTGATCTCGCCGGTGCCGTTGGGGAAGATGCGGCTCCAGGCAATGGAGAGGCGAATGCCGTTGATGCCGAACTCCTCGCACAGCTCCAGGTCGACGGGGTACTGGTTGTAGAAGTCCGAAGCGGGATCGGGGGAAAAGCGCCCCTGGGCCTCCAAGAAGTCGTCCCAGGCGACTTTGCCCTTACCGTGGGTGCGGGTCTCGCCCTCTACCTGGTAAGCAGCGGTAGCGCCGCCAAAGACAAAGTCCTCGGGAAACTGCGCAGGCGGGTTGGTGACGCTAGCAGGGTTAACGGACATGATGATCCAATCGTCTAAATCGAAGGGCCAGCCGGCTGTGGATGGTCGGCTGGCCTTGGGCGTTACTTACTTCGAAAGTTGCTCGCTTACGAAGGCGAGAGACTTATCGCCGTTCTGGGAAAGCTCGATGTACTGCTTACCGCGGCAGGCGACGCACTTGTTGCCCACGCGCTCGCAGTCCTTCTGCAGGTCGGCCAGGTAGCTTGCGGCCTGCGGGGCCAGGACGACCAGATCGAAGTCGGGGAGCATGTCCACGTGGTTGCCATAGGCCTCGGCAGCGGTCTCAAGATTGATGTCGCGCTCCTTGGCGGCCTTGGCCAGCGCGTTGGCGAGCAGGCCCGAGGTACCGCCACCCTGGCAGAGCACGAGTACGCGCTTGCCGTTGAGGTCGCTGGCGGTCGTTGCCTCAGTGGCGACAGCGGCGGGGGCGTCGGCCTTCACGGCTCCGGCAGCAGCGCCGGCGGCAACGCTCTTGGCGTCAGCCTTGCCCTGGAAGGCATCGTTGAGCTTGGCGGCCTTCTCGGCGTTCTTGGCGGCGAGCTCCTCCTGGGAGATCTCGGCCTCCTCGGCGCACTTCTGGGCGTCATAGGCACGGAAGAACGGGTAGTACAGAACGAAGTCGACGACCAGGATAAGGGCGAGCATCACAAAGGCGAGCGGCTGGAAGCCCAGGCCCATGATGGTGCCGATGGGGCCGGGGACGGTCCAGGGCAGGGTGTACATAAAGCCGTTCATGCCCAAGAAGTCGATAAAGACCTTGAGGATCCAGATGTTGGCGATCGGGGCAAAGACAAACGGGACAAAGAAGACGGGGTTGAGCACGATGGGTGCGGCGAACAGCAGCGGCTCGTTGACGGCAAAGCACACGGGGACGATGGCGGCCTTACCGACGGCGCGCATCTCCTGAGACTTGGCCAGGAAGCAGAACATAAAGACCAGGACGAGCGTGGCGCCGGTGCCGCCCATGCAAACGACGAAGTACTGGGCACCCTGGGTCAGGACAGCGGAAGCGTGCTGGCCAGCCTGGAACGCAGCCAGGTTGTCGGTCATATTGGCAACGAGGACGGCGGCGATGGCGGGCTCGACGATCGAGGGGCCGTGGACGCCGACGAACCAGAAGAGGCTCATAGCGCCGTAGATCACAGCGAGGCCGATGTAGCCGTCGGCAGCGGTGAACAGGGGCTGGAACACCTGGATGACGCCCTGGGCAAAGCAGAAGCCAAAGGCAGCGCGGAAGACGATGTCAAAGACCCAAAAGACGGCGATGCAGACGGAGAAGGGGATGATGTCCTTAAAGGTCTGCGAGATGTTGGGCGGAACCTGCTCGGGCATCTTGACGGTGATGTTGCGCTTAATGAAGAACTTGTAGATGATGCCGGTCGCAAACGCAGCGATAAAGGCGGTCAACAGGCCCTTGGAACCAAGATAGGTGGTGCCGAAGCCGCTGGCGGCGTCTGTGGCGATCGTGTCGCTCGAAAGGAGCAAGAAGCCGATGATGGCTGCGCACATGCACGAGATAAAGTTGATCTGGTTGTTCTTGGGCAGATCGCGGTTCTGGGCGTCGGCGAAGTGCTTGGCAGTGGTGGCGGCGCAGGCGATGGCCAGGATGCCCATGGAGTAGTTGTAGCACTTCCACAGGGCGTTGTTGATGTCATCGGGCCAGTAGAAACCCCAGATGTTGGGGACCGAGGCTACCAGGCAGAAGATGGACGAGAAGATGATGATGGGGATGACGGAGATAAAACCGTCGCGGATCGCCTTGAGGTACTTGTTGCGGGCGATCGCGTTGAAAAAGGGCTGACCTTTTTCGATGATGGCGATGAGTTGCTCCATGCAATGCTCCTAAGAGTCGGTGGGTTAGCAACGAAGGTAGCTTTTGGCGTTCGGTTGCCAAAATGTTGACGTTGCCATTTTGCGACACAAAAAAGACGCGAACCGGTGGTTCCTGTGCCTGCGAACCGTCGATTCCTTACGCGTAAACGTTTGAGCCGCCCGGTGGCTCTGTGTTTGCACAATGGCAACGTTAACATTTGGGCGACAAAAGCCTTTCGGGGAAGCAAAAATGTCGGTGAACGGTAGGTTTTGGGTGGTAAGCGTATGGTGGGGGAGGCGTTGGATATACTTGGAGGCGTTCATTTTGTCTGTTGGGATGTCCGCGATGGCATCGTTGACATAGAAAGATCGACCTATGGCCGCTGTTAAAAAATCGGTTTCCGTTAAGGACGTGGCGCGTCTCGCGGGCGTCTCGGAGCAGACAGTCTCGCGTACGGTGCACGATTCGCCCAGCGTGCGCCCCGAGACCAAGGAGCGCGTGCGCGCCGCCATGCGCGAGCTGGGGTATCGCCCCAATTTTGCCGGCCGGTCGCTGCGTCGCGGCAAGTTCAAGACGGTCGGCGTCGCCATGTTCAACATTACCGGTACCGGCAACCTCGACCGTATGGAGGGCTTTGCCGCCGCCGCCGATAAGCACGGCTACGCCATCACCCTTACTAAAGTAGACGGGCATCCGTATACCCTCGAGAGCGCATCGTCGCGCATGAGCGCACTGCCGGTGGATGGCATGGTTGTGATCATGAATCGCATGCCAGCGGACTTTGGCACCTTCGAGCCACTACCTGGCATGCAGACGGTGCTCGTTACCATGCTGGAGCACCCACTCTGTTCAACGGTCGATAACGACCAGTTCGATTGCTCGCGCCAGGTGGTCGAGTACTTGCTGGAGCAGGGGCACAAGACCGTGCACTTTATCTCATGCCCCGAGCGCTCGCTTTCGGGCATGCAGCGCGAGGAAGGCTGGCGCGAGACATTGCGCGCGCATGGTATTGAGCCACCGCGACTCGTTCGTGGCGATTGGACGGCACAAAGCGGGTATGCTGCCGGTCAGGCTCTGGCGGACGATCCGACCTGTACGGCCATTTATGCTTCCAACGATGCCATGGCCTACGGCTGCATTCGCGGGCTCGAGTCGTGCGGAAGGCGCGTGCCCGAGGACGTGAGCGTGGTGGGTGTTGATGACAGCCTGGGCGATATCGTGCCCGACCGTCGCCTGACCACGGTGCGCTTTGACAACAAGCGCGTCGGCATGTGGGC
>USOG01000077.1 GCA_900556365.1 uncultured Collinsella sp. | reverse complement strand
GAAAGCGCCAAGTGTGCCAGTGTGGCGCAACGGTAGCGCAACTGATTTGTAATCAGTGGGTTGCAGGTTCGATTCCTGTCACTGGCTCCATGAAAGAAAAAGCAGGTCAGAGTGTGTTTTTCTCTGGCCTGCTTTCTTTTATATGGCTGCCGTGTGCAATGGGCTGTGCAACGATGTGTGCAATAAAACGGGTTTTGGATCCTATATCGAATTATCAAAATTCATAGTTTCGCCATTATTATTGGTCGTGCCCGTCCATTTTCCGGGCGATTTTATCCATCTGATCGTTGCTGATCTTTTTATCATTTTTGCGTCGAATACGCTGTTCGTGCGCTTTGCAGCAATAGCCATTTTTGTCACGAGCGTTGTTTCGCTCTTTGGACCGGTCTTCTTTCGCTTCTTCTTGCTTGACGTAGGCCCTCATTCTCTGCTGGCGGATTTTGTACGGTCGTCCGCATTCGCGGCAAGTGTTCCAGGAGAAATGGCTTTCAAGGGTTTCTAGTAGTTGTATCGCCCAAGCTCTTGTTAGGCTTCCGTAAATCGGGTTTTGGCCGTTTAAATTCCGGTTGACCATTCGACGTAAAGTTTGCTCTTGAATGAAGGTATGGGGTTCTGGCTGAGGGTTAATAGCGAGGTCGATGAATGTTGCCAGGGCAACTTCTATTGTCTTGAATTGATTGCTCACCCATATCTTGGTTCCTTCGTCCATTTCAAATGTTCCGGGTTTCGCTACTGCTAACTGGGGCTCGGACGCATCGACCATCTGGAGCGACATACGTAGCTGCGAAAATCTGTTTTCAATAATCTCCTTGTTTTGGGAGATGCATACTTGATGCAGAACATAGTCGTATGCACGGTCACCGTAAGCTGCTTTGCCTGTGAATAGAAGCGTGGCTAATTGCATGAATGCCATCGTTGTAACGAGATCGTCCAACAGTATGACCTGTTCCTTCTTGTATCTAATATCTTCGATTAAGTTTGCGACTTCTGTTCCCTGAGAGCGCCCCCTATCTTTGAAGTTATTAAACAAGGCGCATTCGGGGTTTAGGCTGATTTCAGAGCACCTTTCTGATGCATTCAATGCGTCGTACCAAATGTCTAGACCATCTTGCTCCGGTTTATCGGAGAAGACGTCGTTTGAAGTGAAACGCTTTTCAACACGCTCTGATTGCCCCGCGTATGGGGTGACGGGAAGTCCGTACCGCTCGACAAATTGAATGATTTTCTTTGGATCCGTCAGGTCTACGTCTAAAAGGGTTCCGGTGGAGAAACCCGAGGGGACGCCGTAGGCGGTCGAATGGGGTTTGCAAATGAGCGCGGTGCGTTCCTTCCCGAAGACTTCGATTTTTTTTTTCGCGACAGGACGGAAGCGTCCAAGGTCTGATTTCTGGTGTCATAGCTGCTGGTACTTTGATTGCGGGTTGGTTCATAGCTCTCTCTCCTTAATGCTGTCAACCGAAGTAATTCGTTCTATTCATAAGATATATAAGACAACACCAGAGGTAAAGCATAGTATCGAAATTGCATTCGAGGTAAACGAAAGGAGTCTAGATGAACGGTATGGATTCGCAGAAACGAGACGCGATCGCGCGTAAAGCGTGGTGTCAGGCAATCGTCAAGTTGCCGTCCGCATACGCCACCTCGCGAGATATCGCCAAGTTGTTGAATGTCTGTAAGACCAAATCTATACAGATTCTTAAGGCGGCCGGTGGCGTGAAGATTGCCGGTGTTTGGCGCGTGGACAAGGCCGACCTGATTCTGTACCTGGCCTCTGTGGAGGAGGGCAACGATGCACTCTAAGACGATCGCTGAAGCTTTGGTAGACGCACTATCCGTCGGCGGTACGCGCGGTTGCGCCGCGCACGCCGCCGGCGCGAGCTGCGCAACCGAGCGTACCGCCGACGGCGGCGGCACCGTAATGATCCCAAACGAGAAGGACATGATGGACGTGGTGAACAATATGAACGTTGATTCATCCCCCACCCCCATCCTTGATATCAAGACGGTTATTAGTGCTGAGGAGTATATGCAATTGATAGGTAAACATGGCAATTCCCTTATCGTCCAAGAGGGGAAGATGAAAGATGCTCCCAAGCTAATCGAAGATGGTGTAGCGCGACTGCTTGCGGATATGACTGAAACGCAAAAGGAGAATCGACGATCCATGACGGTAGGCGAGAAGTGGCTGTGGGTGGTTGAAAATGACCAAGATTCTGCTGCTATAGAGGCGGCTGCTACCGCTATCTGTTGTGGAGATAAATACCTTTTTGCAAGTGCAAAGAAGATGGTGTCCGCTTGGGATAGCGCCAACCTATACGGTCCTAATAGCAAGGACAGGACCTTGGACGCATATCGTGGGGCGCAGAATCTGTTGATAGCGTACTTGGGCTATTCGGATTCTCCGACAGAGGTGGATATGCTTTTCGAATTGCTAGACGATCGACGCATCAATAAACGTATGACTATTCTTTCATCAGAATATACTGGCAATGAGCTTCGAAAACACTATCTGAGTATCGGCGCTAAGGTTAAGCATGTGGAGGCACTGTTTTCGTGTCTAAAGAAAACTGTGCATTCAGCATCAGGTTGATAGTCGCTTAGCGATATGGATTATTGGACCCAGCTCGCTGGGTCTTTTTTATGGCTGAACAGAGCGGCACGTGTAAAAAACCAAGATACTCTTCGCCGATTAAACGCCAAATGGAACGAGCGCGTATTCGCTATTTCTTTAAAATAGTGACGTCTGAATAACAACAAAGGAGTCACTATATGAAGACCGTCTACGATGCCCTTGATCCCATCGTCAATGGGTCGGCAACGACCAAGGAGAAGGGCGATAAGTACGAGGCGGCCTGCGTTTACTATCTCAAGAACGACCCCTTCTACGCGCTGTTCTTTTCCCGTGTCGGGACGATAACCCAGGCACCCGAATGGGATAACAGTTTGTTTTAAGGGAAAGGAAGCCGTATGGCGAAAAAGGGATATATCTTCTGGGACAGCGAGACGGCGAATCCCCAGCAGAGGATATGCCAGGTCGCTTATATCCTCACGGATCTTGAGGGAAACTGCCTGGGCGACCCGGTTTGCCGGGTGATCAATCCTGAGAGCGAGATTGGTTGGTGGAGTAGGTCTCATCTGGAAATCGATTGGGACTCACTGGACGACATGCCGACCTTTGTCCGCTTCTGGGAGGATGCCGGTCTGGCGGATTTGCTGCGAGACTACATCCTGGTCGCGCATAACGCCAACGGCGCCGATATCCACCACATCAAGAAGAGTCTGGCTGCCTACGACATCGAAATGCCCGAGATCGAAGTAATCGATACGATGCTGGTGGCGAAGCAGAAGGGTCTGCCTGGAGCGCTTGTCGACCTCTGCGAGCATTACGGCGTGCATCTTGATAGCCACCACGATGCCATGAGCGACGCCGAGGCGTGCCTTGGGGTTTTCCGTGGGCTGGCCGGCGAGTTCGGTGCGCTCGAGCCCGCCGTTTGGGCTCCGAATGCCTCCTCCCATCATGGCCGCAAGCGTGTTTTCACGGGCTTGGGACTGGTGAACGGGTCTCAGGAAACCATCGAAGAGGTTTTGGCGAAAGCCGAGGAGGCGGGCCACAGGGGCGATCCGGGCGAAATCACCGATCCGGTCGGACTCAAGGTGAAGGTATCCGGCGTTACTCCGGGCTACAATCGCGATGAGATCCTTGCCGCACTTAAGGAATGCGGGATGAAAGCGACCGATGGCAAGCCCGCGCAGAGCACGAAGTACCTCGCAATAGGCGACAACGTGGGACGAAGCAAGCTCGACGCAGTTTTCAGCGGCAACTCGCAGGCAAAAATCGTCACGACGGGCGAGTTGCTTGAGGTCATGAACCGATTTGGCAAGGCGGAATAGAAGGGAAGGCTCGATATGGCCGTCAATTTGAAAACCGTAAAAGACACGGTGAATCTTGCAGCGGGGGTTTTGGCCGCCGCCGCCGGGGTTGTCGATGGGGCAAGGCAGCTCGGTTTCGATGTCGATGGAGCCGTGAAAAGCGCTGCCGACGGGGCAACCAACGGCGCACGCGCTGTTGCCGACGGCATCGGCAAGGGGTTTGGTGCGGCGGCGGAAGGCGTCGGCGCGGCAGCCGGCGCGTTGGGGGATGCCACGAAGGCGTTCCAGGACTCAAGGGCCGCCGCGGAGGCTCGCAAGAAGATCGATGCCGCCAGGCAATCAATATTTGAAGGCGCGTCGACGGTGATGCCCCTGCACGAGTTCATCTGCCAGCAGGGCAAAGCCTCCGAGGCTGCGTTCAACGGCTACGATATGCCCGGCTGCTATCTCATCGCGACATACCGCAGGCATGACCACGATAAGAACTTCAGCGACTATCTCGGAATATACGTGGGGTCAAGTGAGCGTATGGCGGACGATATCGCGTCCATACCCACGCGATTGGGCGATCCGGATGTCTACGCCGACTACAAGTACCGGCAAAACATTTTGCTATTCGTGTATCCGTGCGAGCTGAAGGACGTCGACGAACGCCGTGGGCTCCTGCTGCGTTCGTTTGACGGCGAGAGGCTCTACAACGGCACTGGATTATCGGTCGAGAGGGCGGCGGATGAAGACCTATAACCTGGACACCATCCAGAAGGTCCCCCTGCGCGAGGTGTGGCCGCATGAGGCCCACGACTTCACCAAGTGGCTGGCCGAGGAGCAGAATCTCGCAACCCTCGGGATGGCGGTCGGAATCGAGCTCGAGCTAATAGAGACGGAGTCGTCGGTCGGCTCGTTCAACGTGGATATCTACGCGCAGGAGTCCGGTACGGGCCGCAAGGTGATCATCGAGAACCAGCTCGAGGACACCAACCACGACCATCTCGGCAAGGTGATCACGTATGCCGCCGGCAAGGGCGCCGAGGTCGTCATCTGGGTCGTGGCGCGCGCCCGCGACGAGCATCGCCAGGCCATCGAGTGGCTCAACCAGCACACCGACAGCGACTTCGGGTTCTTCCTGGTCGAGGTCGAGCTCTGGAAGATCGGGGACTCCCTGCCCGCCCCGCGCTTCGGCGTGGTCGAGCAGCCGAACGAGTGGACCAAGACCGTGAAGCTCTCCGAGGGGCTCAGCGAGACCGAAAAGGTCAAGCTGGCGTACTGGACGGCCTACCGCGATGTGGCGGGCGGCCATCCGGAGTTCCTCAAGGAGTTCAGCCCGCAGAAGCCCAGCAAGGACCATTGGTCGACGCTTCGCCTAGGGGTCTCGGCATACCATCTCGCCCTGCTCATCGATACGCAAAAGGGCCGCACGGGCATCGAGCTGTACGTGGACGACGACAAGGAGATCGGGCACCGCGCCATCGCCAACAGCGGGGTCTTCGAGGATCACCTCGGGCTGACGGCGGCACCCTTCGATGCGAAAAAGGCATCGGGGCTGCGCTTCTACAAGGCGGGCCACCCCATCAAGGGCCACCAGGACGCATGGCCGGGGTACATCGAGGAACAGCTCGGATGGGCCCTCGAGATGAAAAAAATAATCGCGGAGATCGAGCTCTAAAAAACGCCCCGGCAGTAAATGAACTGCACCCCAAAACTTGGACGGCTTAAATAAGAACTACGCCGCAAGGGACTGTCTCCGGAACTCCTCCGGGGTCAGTCCCTTCAGTTTAACCTGGCGCCTCCTCGTGTTCCAATGGACCACGAAGTCGTCGAGGTCCTCCTTGCCGGATCGGTCCTCGCAGCAAAAGAGCATCGACTCATGAAGGCAGGCGAGTTCGTAAACGATATCCTCGAGTTCCATATGGCTCCTATCGAAAAGTGAATAGCGTCTCTAATGGTTCCGATGCTGGACGTGGGCTGCCGGCGTCCGCCGCGAATCGGCTTCGGCCCCGCGGCCGGGTGGCACCTCCGCTACGCCGCGTCAAGGGGGCCCATGAGACCCCGCACAAACCTCCGCTCCGCTCCGGTTGGTGGAGGTCGTCATGGACCTCCCTTGACCCGTCTTCGCTCCGGTGCGGCTTTGCGGGGAGCAAAGCCGACGACGGCGCGCGGCGTCGCCATTCGGCTTTGCCCGCGGGGGCGAGATGTTGAGGGCAGGTTGCCCGGAACGGAGGAAGACATGCAGCAGCTGATGACCGAGGAAATCGCCAAGACGGTGCCGAGGCTCTATGGGCAGGACGGGGCGGAGGACCCCACGGTCTACGCCCACTACTTCTCGTGCGTGAACGGATGGGACTGGTGGCTGCTCGAGTTCGACGGAACGGACGAGGCGTTCGGCCTCGTCGAGGGCTACGACGACGAGCTCGGCTACTTCAGCATCAAGGAGATGGCCGAGCTGAACCGCCAGATGGGGTTCGCCGCCGTCGAGCGCGACGAGCACTTCTCCCCGAAGCCGCTCAGCGCCGTCAGGAGGAGGTAGCCGCATGGTCACGGTCGAGTTCGACTCCATGGGCGAGGCGGTCCGCCTCGCCCTCGTGGCCGGTGCGTATGTGGGCGGCGGCCTGGCCGTCCTCCTCCTCGACGCCACGGACCCGCGCTCCGAGGGCTACATGGCCGAGTGGGGCGCGCTCACGGCGAACGTGCCGGCGGCGGCCGAGTGGTGCCGCGGACGCGGCGACATCGCCATCGACGCCGACGTGCCCGCGGCGCTCCTCGAGGCGCTCGAGGCCGCCGGCACGGTCCGGATGGCCGACCGCTCGGCGGCGTCCGGGATGGCCCGCTACCCGCTGGCCACGGTCGCCGGGCACGCCCTCGACGGCATGGGCGGCCTGACCGAGACCTTGGAGGAGGCCCTCGGCTCGACGGTCGTCGTCGAGTACGAGTCGGGAGGCGACGGCGGCGCGTTCGAGGTGGGGACCGCGTCGGCGCGCTCGGCCGAGCTCGGGCGCCTCATCGCCGACGCGAGGTCCGAGGCCGACGCGCTGGCGGTCGCCGGCGGATGGGCTGCCGTCCGGGTCGGTTTCGGGGATGCCGAGACCATCGACTGCGAGAC
>USOG01000076.1 GCA_900556365.1 uncultured Collinsella sp. | reverse complement strand
CGATCAGTTCCTCAGGAAGGTTGTAGTCAAAATCATCGGTACGCATAGACACGTCGGATACTCCTTATATAGCTAAAGTCCGCTCTACATCCTAGCAGGCTGCCAGCCCAAATGAACTACTTTTTGGCGGCTTTGCGCTCGTCGCGGATGCGGGCGCGGTCCATGGCCGCCTCGACGGCCGAGAATCGGCAGCCGCAGTAGTTCTGCCGATACATGCCCAGCTCGCGCGAACGACGCGTGGCCTCGGGGTAATACGGACGAAAATCACGAATCACCGGAGTGAGACCGCGGGCGGCAGCCAGACGCTCCAACACATCATTGCAGGTTTCGAACAACTGATACGGCGAGACGGCGAGCGTCGTGCCCACAAACTCAAACCCGCGCTCCTGGGCCACACGGCACGCCTCGGCCAGACGCAGGGCATAGCATGCGCGACAGCGACGGGCTCGATCGGCGCCCAGCGGGGCCACGCCGGCCTCCCAGCGCTCCCGGTCCTCCCCCGCCTCGATAAGCTCGATGTCGCCATCGGCACACCACCGGCGCAGCTCGTCCAAACGCCGCTGCCATTCATCGTGCGGCTGAATATTGGGGTTTGTCCAGCAGATTGTGGGCTCAAATCCTTCCTCGCGCAGCAGGCGGACCGGCTCAAGAGAGCACGGCGCACAGCAGGCGTGCAACAACAACGGCTTCATCGACATCTCCTCACCCGAAAAAGCGCACGCCGAAGGACGTGTCCTCGCAGGCGACAATGCGGCGGTCGCGCAAAATGGTCCGCACGTAATACCAGTCGCCCACACAGCCCGACAAATGCAAGCCGGCCGCCAGGTAGCACAGCAGCGGATAGCCCGAGAACGCAAACCCCAGGGCAAACGCTGTCGTCACAACAACCGTCGGCGCCAGGCAAACTGCCACGTACCGCCAGCGCGAATACACCACGCCTTCGGCGCAGGCATAGATCATCGCCGTCTCGCGATTCGCCCCAAAGGTCACCTGCGCGCCCGCAGGCGCCAGCAGCTTAAAAAACACACCGTGCACCAGCTCGTGCACGGCAAATGACGCCGCCGAAACCGCAGCCAAGCCGACTATCCAGCCCAAGACCGTGGTCCAGCCGCCCGCGTCAGCCGCATCCAAGTCCGCAGGCCCGCCCATCAGCATAAACACCGGCACCAAGCACACGGCAAATGCGCCGAGCACGGCCATCCCCCACACAAAGCAGGCGTGCAGAAAATCCTCGCCTTCAAACGCATGTATGTTGGAAATCTCATTCATAGCATCTTAGGATAGCGCCCCTGCCACGTACCCGTCCGCATGTGCGATAATGTCGAACGATATGCACGAATTGACCACCGCGTCGCCAGGCCTTGCGCCCGGCCGCGCTCTCACCATATGCGAAGGAGTCCCATGGCATCCAAATACTCCATGAACGACCGTCCCAGCTGGCCTCGCCGCGCCATCGTTACCGCCGGCGAGCCCTATGGCAACAAGGGCCTTCACTTTGGCCACGTTGGCGGCGTCTTTGTCCCGGCCGACTTCTTCGCCCGCTTCCTGCGCGACCGTCTGGGCCGCGAGAACGTCATCTTCACCTCGGGCACCGACTGCTATGGCTCGCCCATCATGGAGAGTTACCGCAAGCTCAAGGAGAACGAAGGCTACGATAAGTCCATCAGCGAGTATGTCGAGTCCAATCACTCCCGCCAGGCCGCGACCCTCAACAACTACAACATCAGCTGTGACATCTACGGCGGCTCGGGCCTTGAGCCGGCTGCGCAGATTCACAACGAGGTGACCGCCGAGATTATCAAGCGCCTGCACGAGCAGGGCACCATCTCCAAGCGCTCCACGCTGCAGTTCTACGATGCCAAGGCCGGCACGTTCCTCAACGGCCGTCAGGTGATCGGCCGCTGCCCCATCCAGGGCTGCAAGTCTGAGAAGGCTTATGCCGACGAGTGCGACCTGGGCCACCAGTTTGAGCCCGAGGAGCTCATCGCGCCCAAAAGCCAGCTCACCGGCGAGGTGCCCGAGCTGCGCCCGGTCGACAACCTCTACTTCGACCTGCCGGCCTACCTCGACTTTATGAAAACCTATACCGCCAAGCTCGCCCAGAACCCGCAGGTTCGCTCCGTGGTCTCCAAGACCATGGAAGAGTGGCTGCTGCCGGCTCAGCTCTACATCCAGAACAAGTTCCGCGAGGCCTTCGATGCCGTCGAGGATCAGCTTCCCGAGCACACCGTGCTGGAGCCCGAGGGCAACAAGAGCAGCTTTACCGTCACCTTCCCCAGCTGGAAGGAGCGCGACGATGCCCACGCGGTGCTCGCCAACGGCGGCGTGCGCTTCCGCAGCGGCAAGGCGCTCGTACCCTTCCGCATCACCGGCAACATCGACTGGGGCGTTCCGGCGCCCGAGGTCGATGGCGTCTCCGACGTCACCTGCTGGTGCTGGCCCGAGAGCCTGTGGGCTCCCATCAGCTATACGCGCACCGTGCTCGCACGCGATGCCAAGGCCGCCGGCGTGACCGAGGGCGTCGCCGCCCAGGATGCCGCCCTCATGGGCGAGCCCGCCGCCGATTCCACGCAGGTCCCCGCGCCCACCTACCAGCACAGCTCGCTCGACTGGCGCGACTGGTGGTGCTCGGATGACGCACAGATCTACCAGTTCATCGGTCAGGACAACATCTACTTCTATTGCATCGCGCAGACCGCCATGTGGGAGGCCCTGGGTTGGAACCTCACGCAGAGCACCGTCAGCGCCTGCTACCACCTGCTCTACATGGGCAAAAAGGCAAGCTCGTCCTCGCAGACGCCTCCCCCGCCGGCAGACGACCTGCTCAACCACTACACCTGCGAGCAGATGCGCGCGCACTGGCTGTCGCTCGGCCTGTCCGAGAAGCCGGTGAGCTTTAGCCCCAAGGCATACGACACCCGCGTGACCAGCAAGGACAAGGACGGCAACGAGGTGCACGCCTGCGACGACAAGCGCGTCATCGATCCGGCCCTTAAGGAAAGCGCCCTTTTGACCGGCGTCTTCAACCGCCTGGCCCGCAGCTGCTTCTACGGCGTCGCCGTCAAGGAGGGCGACGAGAGCCCCTATCGCAACGGTTGCATCCCCGCCGGCGCCGCCTCGGCCACCGTGGTGGAGGCTGCCGAGCAGGCAGCTCTTGCCTTTGAGCAGGCCATGTACAAGTTCGAGACGCACCGCGCGCTTGCCGTGTGCGACGACTACCTGCGCGCCGCCAACAAGCGCTGGAGCGACGCCTCCAAGGCCGCCAACAAGCTCGAGGGCGACGAAGCAAACGCAGCGATGACGCAGGCCCTGGTTGATGCCTTTACCGAGCTGCGCGTGGCGACCGTCCTGATGCACGGTATCGTCCCGGCCGGCTGCGAACTCATCTGCGAGTACTTCGACGTCGATCCGGTCGCCTTCTTTAGCTGGGATAACATCTTTGCCTCCACGGACGAATTCGTAGAGAGCCTGGGCGAGAAGCCCGGCGACCACCGCGTGAAGCCGCTGCCCCCGCGCTTCGACTTCTTTAGCAAGCACGAGAGCCAGTACTAAAGCACGCCAGCAGCGGCGTGCCCGGAAAGTAGTCAATTTGGGACGGGAAGGAAAGACGGATGTCCAAGCCGCGTCGTCGTAAGCAGAAAAAGCAGGTCAAGCCCGAGCTCAAGCTCAGGCAATTTGCCGCCACCGAGCTTTCCGACCAGCTTGCCGCCCAACACTCCGCCGCCGACCTGCCGCGCTTTATGGTCGACACGGTCGCCGGCGCCTATGCGCCCGCCGATGCTCACCTCATGATCGAGGGCTTCGGTGCCGCAGCCGCACGCCCGGTCACGCTGCGCGCCAACACGCTCAAGGCGACCGCCGAGGACATCGCTGCGGCGCTCGATGCAGCCGGCATCGCCCACAACCCCGTCGCCTGGTACCCAGACGCCTTTATCCTGCCCGAGGCCCAGGTTTCCGATCTGTGGGACCTCGACATCTACCGCGACGGCAAGATCTACCTGCAGAGCCTGTCATCCATGATGCCGCCGTTGGTCCTGGGCGCCCAGGCAGGCGAGGACATCCTGGACATGTGCGCAGCCCCTGGCGGCAAGACGACGCAGATCGCCGCCCTCACGCAGGGACAGGCACACCTCACCGCCTGTGAGATGAACATCCCCCGCGCCGAGAAGCTCGAATCAAACCTCCATCGCCAGGGTGCCAAAAACGTGCCCGTCATGCGCATCGACGCACGCGAGCTCGACGAGTTCTTCCGCTTTGACCGCATCCTGCTCGACGCTCCCTGCACCGGCACGGGCACCGTCATCAGTGGCAACGAGAAAAGCCTGCGCGGCCTCACCGAGCAGTTGCTGAGCAAGTGCGCCCGCTCGCAGCGAGCACTTCTGGACCGCGCCATGGGTGCCCTCAAACCGGGCGGCACGCTCGTCTATTCGACCTGTTCGATTTTGCCGCAGGAAAACGAGGACGCCCTGCAAGAGGCCCTCGACAAGCACATGGACTGCGAGCTTATCCCCCTCGACGGCACGCCGAGCGAAAGCGAAGCACGACGCACCCAGGAAGCTGGTGAGGAGCCGCGCATCGAGTCCAACGCTCTGACCGAAGCCATTGCCGCCGGTCAGGTATCGGCCATCGCCAACGGCCTGCCCGGCACGCTCACCATTCCGCCTAGCCGCGACTTTGAGGGCTTCTACATTGCCCTGATCCGAAAACGCAGCTAGCGCACGGATCCAAAACTCAACAAGTTATCTCCGTGCGCGTTTGCCCTGCTGGTCGCGATGCTGTTTAAGCATCGTGCGCTCCTTGCGTTCGGCCCTTTTGCCCTTAATGGCCGTGACCACAAAGTAGATGACCGCGGCGGCAACGATTGCGCCCACACACAGGCCAATCGAGCCCAACATTGCCGAAAATTCCATACCGCGTCACCTCTCTTGTAAACGGGACTTTCAAGATAGCACCTCGATCCCCGCCACCACAGCTCCTTCACGTTCACCGGCCCTTCGGTCTAACGGATGGCGCGGCGGGGAAAAATCAACTCGTCAAACGATTTAGCATTCGCAATTCCGGCTGCATAGCGCCGGCCGTTATCACATAGAATCGAGCCTCCATGGATACCCTCAACGATCTAAATGAGCGCGTCGACGCCTTCGTCGGCACCAGCTCCTTCGACACGCCTGCGGCGGCAAACGACCAAGCTCCCATCGATGTGCCCGCCGAGGTGCACAAGGACATCGTCGCCTCGGTCGATTTCTCCGAGGTCGAGCTCGCAGACGAGTTCACCGAGCCCCAGGTAGCCGTGACCCCCAACGGACTGCTCCCCATGGAGCCGCTGCCCATCGACGGGCGTTTGCGCAAGGCGGCCCTTCGCATGCCCGACGAGATCGAGGAGGCCAGCGGCTTTACGCTCTTCGGCCGACGCATCAAGTCGCTCATTTACACCACCGACGTCGCGGTTATCCGCAACTCCAACGCCGATGCCGTCTTTGCGGTCTACCCTTTCACGCCGCAGCCCGCCATTACGCAAGCGCTGCTGACCGTCGCCGAGTGCCCGGTCTTTGTAGGCGTGGGCGGCGGAACTACGACCGGTAAGCGCTCCGTGCAGATGGCAGCCGTCTCCGAGATGCAGGGCGCGGCGGGCTGCGTGGTCAACTCCCCCGCTACTGCCGAGATGGTAGAGCACATCACCAACATCGCCGACATCCCCGTCATCGCCACGGTCGTTCGCTGCGACGACGATGCCCACGCCAAGGTGCGCGCCGGCGCCAAGATTCTCAACATCGCCGCCGGCAAGAACACGCCCCAGGTCCTACGCGAGCTGCGCGAGCACTATCCCAACCTGCCGCTCATCGCGCCGGGCGGCAAGACGCCAGAGAGCATCCGTGAAACCATCGCCGCCGGCGCCAACGCCATCATCTGGACGCCGCCTTCGGCCCAGCAGCTACAGACCGACATGATGCAGCGTTATCGCAAGATGAAGGAAGACGCCACACCTGTCATCTCGCGCGACGACGTGCCCATTATCGACCAGGTCGCCGCCGCCGAGGTCAGCCAAGTCGAGAACATGAATCCCGACGTGCCGATTCCCGACGAAGTCATCGAGCGCGTCGCTTCGATCCACGAGCGCGTCGAGGAGCATCGCGCCAATCGCGGCCTCAAGCCGTCACTGCACGGCTTCTTCTTCCGCGGAAAGAAACGCTAGCCGCAACAGCAAGGCCCGCTCCACAAACGTGAGACGGGCCGTTTTCGTTTGAGCAATCATGCAGCGACGTGATGGGGCAAATTAATCCACGCGCTTGTCCCCCATAAAGAAGAGCGCCACCGTACCGGGTCCGGTATGCGAGCCAATCAGAGTACCGATGTCATTGATCTCAATCTTGCCTTTAAGCTGCGGAACCTGTTCCTCAATCAGCGCCGCAACTGCCTCGGCATCCTCGCGGCACGCCGAGTGCGACATGATGCACTTACCCGAATAATCCGTACCGCCCTGCACGTGTGCCATCATGGTCTTAGCCATCTCGGAAATCGCGCGCTTCTTGGTGCGAATCTTCTCACGCGGCGACAGCTTACCTTCGCAATCGACCGTCATAAGCGGGCAAATCTTAAGCGCCGTGCCAATGATCGCGCTCGCAGCCGAAATGCGACCGCCTCGTAGGTAGCTCGACAGATCGGTCGAGAAGAACCAGTGGTGCAGGTTGAGTTTGTGCTCCTCAATCCAAGCGGCCGTCTCGTCGAGTGAAGCCCCGCTATCGCGCACATCGGCGGCATATTCCAGCAACAGACCAAAGCCCGAAGACGCCCCCAGCGAATCGATGACGCGCACCTTGCCGCCCTCGGGATAGCGATCCGCAAGCATCTGCGCCGCGACGCAGGCCGATCCATACGTGCCCGAAATACCCGACGACAACGTCAGGTGCAGCACGTCTTTACCCTCGGCAACAAACGGCTCCCAAAACTCCTCGTACTCACCCACGCTCACCTGAGACG
>USOG01000075.1 GCA_900556365.1 uncultured Collinsella sp. | reverse complement strand
GACAGGTGACGGCCGTCCTCGCCGATGCAATCGATGTCGTTGGTGCGGACGCACTTCTGGCAGGAGATCGCGCCGATCTCCTTCATGGTCTTCTTGCCCTGGTAGTACTCCTTAAACTGGTTCATGCCGGCGTTGGCAAGCAGCAGTGAAGGATCGTCGGGGACGAGGGACGAAGAAGGATAGAGCTTAAGACCGCGCTCCTCAAAGAAGTTGAGGAACTTGGAGCGAATCTCGGCCGTAGTCATTGACGGGTAGTCAGCACTCATAGAGGGAATCTCCTCGGTTTCACATCGAAACAGTTCAAACGTAACAATATTACCATCCAACCGCTCCCGTGCAAAAAAGAGGGCCGGCACAATGCCGGCCCTTCAGCGAAATTGCATGTTAGCGCGTATGAATGTTAACCCGAATTACCCCGCTAGTTGTCGTCATCGTCCATGGAGCCGTCGATGCCGGTTTTGGTGTCGTCATCCGTGTTGGAATCGTCATCCTTAGCAAAGGGGTTCTTGAAGAAGCCCGTGGCATCGGGTTGCAAACCCGAGAGCTTGATCCAGGGATTATCGAGCTCGGGCTTGGGCATGGCCTTGGCCTCGGGAGCAGTCTCGTTGCCGATGAGCTCGGACTCGTAAATGAACGTATCGTCTCCAAGCGCGTCGTAGGCAGCGACCGGGTTGCCATCGGCATCGCGGTACGGTGTGCCCTTAAACACGGCGCCGTCATAGGCCACAAGCTGGCGGCCGGTCTCATTCTCGAAGTAGTACACGAAAATACCCTTGAGGGCCGCGCACAGCGGGATGGCAATAATCATGCCGATGGGCCCCATGAGTGCCGAACCAATAACGAGGGCCGTAAGGCTCATAATGGGATGCACCTGCACTGAGCTCTGCATGACCTTAGGCGAAATCACATTGTCGGTGACATTTTGCGCGACCATCGTCACGATGAGCGTCCATAACGCCAACATGGGGCTGAACATGAAACCGAGCACTGTGGCGATTGCTGCGCTCACCCAGGGACCGACGACCGGAACCAAATGCATGATGCCGGTAAAGATAGCCATGAGCGCCGCATACGGATGGCCGATGATCAGGAAGCCGATAAAGGCCAAGATGCCGCCGCAGATAGACGTTACGACCATGCCGCGCATGTAGCCACCAACCGAACGCGACAGAATGGCGACCATAAAGCGGTACGAGGTCTCCTTCTCCTGACCGATGATGGTGCAAATCTCGTGGTGCATGCGAGGGTAGTCGCAGGCCATCCAGTAGGCAAGCACCAGGCCCAGGAAGATAACGAACAGTTGCGACGCCGTATTGGTAATGAGCGGGAATACACCGCGACCGAGCTCGGCGGCAATCTGAGACACATACTTCGATGCGACGGTAACGAGTGATGACAGATTGTCGTCCAAGTACTCCTTAACCGGCGTGTTGTTGAGCGTCTTGGCATGCGAGATCATCTCATTGAGATCGCCACCCGCAACACGAAGCTGCTCGGGCAGGCGGCTCAGGACTTCCATGATCTGACCAAAGAGAATCGGCGACAAGATGCAAACGACGCCGACGAGCACGGCAACAACAACAATAAGCGCGATAAGCGAACCGATGCCGCGATTCACGCCATGGTGCTCGAGCCAGTTGGTGATCGGGGACATCACAAAGGCAATGATGGAACCAACAGCGAGAAACTCGATAACCGGCGCCAAGATGCCCATAAGGTTAAAGATGACAGCGGCGATGACAATGCAGCCGACAACAGCCCAAATGCGAAGCGTCAGAATGCGGGTGTCGCGCAGCACGCGATCGGTTTGTTGGGGGTGCTCACTCATGAACGAATCATCACTCCGTCGGGGTCGATCTTGTCCTGAATCTTCTTAAGCGTGCGGCGCAGCAGACGCGAAACCTGAACCTGAGAAATACCCAGCTTCTTGGCGATCTCGATCTGGGTCATGCCCTTCACAAAGCGCAGCTCGATCACCTCGCGCTCGCGCGGCGAGAAATCACGGATGGCTTCCTCGATCACTAGGCGGTCATCGGTAAAGTCGAGCTCGTTGTCGTCGTCGGCGTAACGGTCGAGAATCGAGGGGGCATCGTCGGAATCGGACGCACCAGGAGCCTCGATGGGCACCGAGGTATAGGCCGAAGACGATTCCATAGCCTCGAGGACCTCATCGACAGTCACATCTAGATACTCAGCGATCTCCTCAACCTTGGGCGAACGCTGCAGCTCGTTGGTGAGTTTGTCAGTAGCTTGGTTGACCTTGGCCGAGAGCTCCTGCAGACGACGCGGTACGCGCACACTCCAGCCCTTGTCGCGGAAATGGCGTTTGATCTCGCCCAGGATAGTGGGTGTTGCAAACGTCGTGAACTCGAGCCCGCGCTCGGGGTCAAAGCGGTCGATAGCCTTGAGCAGGCCCAGATAGCCGACCTGCATGAGGTCGTCGAGCGGCTCGCCGCGATTCTTAAATTTGTTGGCAAGAAACCTTACCAGATTCATATGGGACATGACGAGCTGCTCGCGGGCGTCCGGATCACCGGTCTCCTTGTAACGACGAAACAGCTCGCGGGTTTTCTCCTTGTCCCAAGCGGTCTTGCCGCTCCGGGAACGTTCGGTCATATTAGATATCCGCCTTGAGGTCGAGGGAAAGCGTCAGGGGCGCCGCAGTCTTTTCGTAGGAGTCGCACACGCTCGCGAGGATGAGCTCGGCATACACCGCAGCCTGGTCGTCTTCATCGACAGTCGCCTGATCGCCAAAGGTAATAGTCATGCCAACGTGGGTCTCATCGACATCGAATTTGATGGTGATGTCATCGCAGTCGACCGCGGTGCAACCAAAGATGAAAGCCTCCTCGGCAGCCATGCGGATGTCCTCGATACGATCGACAGACATGGAACACAGGGCACCAACGTTGGCTGCCGTCATGCGCACAAGGCGAGCGAGACGCGGGTCGCCGGCAACGGTCAGCGTGATGGGGCAGGTTGCTTCGCTACTCATCGCAGGACTCCTCAGAGGTCTCGGCGGGCGTATAGGTGTAATACTGAGCCGGCTTGGCTACAGACTTCTGGCCATCATCGTCGCCCGCGGCGACCTCGTCCTCGCCAATTAGGACGCGCTCGGTAGGCCGCTCTGCCTCCGCAGCAGCAGCAGCGAGCTTGCGCTCGGTGTCAGCCGCAGGAGACTTCACCTTATTGAAGAGCTTCTGCACAGCACCGGCGGCAGAGTCGGTCACGCTCGACACAGCATTGCTGGCCTCGGCCATACTGCCCGTAACCTCGGAAATGTCGCGAACCACGGCTTCGACCTCTACGAGATTGGAGGTAAGGGCATCAACTGCCGTCTTGCTCGACTTAAGCAGCGGCTCCATCTGGGCAAGCGCCGGCGTAAGCTCATCGACAGCGCCATCGAGCTTTGCCACCACAGGCTGAGCCTCGGCGATGGTGTTGTTGAGGTCGTTCACGGTCTTATCGAGCGAGTCAACAACATTGCGGGTCTTGCGCAGGGTAAGCGCGAGCTCAACGATGGCCCACACGCCGGCAATGGCGAGCACCAGCAGGGCAATTTGAATGGGACTCATACAAGCCTCCCGGAAAATTCGAAATACAGACGATGTTCATGGTACCCCAAAGAAGGGGAAAGATACCCAAAGGGAATGCGCAAGGCGCCAATGACCTACTTGGGAGCGTTGCCGCTACGGTCGCGCTCGCTTTGCTCTACGCGCCACTCTTCCCAGCCGCGGCCGGCAGGCTGCCAAAACGCACCGCGCTCCAGCCCCTCGGGCAAATAGCGCTGATCGACCCAGCCTTCGGGATAATCGTGTGGGTACTTGTATACACCGTACTCGTCGCTGCCGGGACGGTGACGATCGCGCAGATAGCTCGGCACCTCGCGCAGCCCACTTGAATGGATATCAGCCAACGCCGCATCGATCGAAGCCTCGCACGCGTTGGATTTAGGCGCCAAGCACACATAGAGTGCAGCCTGAGCCAGGTTAATGCGGCACTCAGGATAGCCAATGACCTCGGCAGACTTAAATGCGGCATGCGCCACCAAAAGCGCCTGCGGGTCGGCGTTGCCAACATCCTCAGAAGCCTGAATCATAATACGGCGAGCGATAAACTTGGGATCCTCCCCTGCATCGATCATGCGCGCGAGCCAATAGATCGTGGCATCGGGGTCACTACCGCGCATAGACTTAATAAACGCACTGATGATGTCGTAGTGCATGTCACCGTTTTTGTCGTACGAAAAGCCACGGCGCGGATTGGCAATCTTCACGTCGTCAACAGTTATGGGATAGCGCTCCCCCGCCGCCGGCGCGGGCGTTCCCTCGGTATCGGGACGCGTGACGGCGATCTCGCTCGCCAGCTCGAGCGTCGTAAGCGCCGAGCGAGCATCACCCGCTGCCAGCGTGCAGATGGTCTTAACCGTATCCTCATCGGCCGAGAACTTGCCGTTCAAACCCTGCGGCGCCTCGAGCGCACGCTCAATGAGTGTGGCGATATCCTCGTCCTTGAGGTGCTCAAGCTCCACGACGCGACCGCGCGAGAGCAATGCCGAGTTGACCTCGAAGTACGGATTCTCCGTCGTGGCGCCAATCATAATGACGGTACGGTTCTCAACTGCATGCAGCAGGGCATCCTGCTGCGACTTGGAAAAGCGATGAATCTCGTCGATAAAAAGAATGGTGCGGCGGTCGTAGGTATTCAGGCGTGTCTTGGCCTCGTCAATCACGCGGCGCAGGTCCTTCACGGTGCCCGTCACGGCGCTGACCTCGACAAACTCGCTCTTGGTATGGTTGGCGATAATGTGGGCCAGCGTCGTCTTGCCCGTACCGGCCGGCCCGTACAGAATCACGCTCGACAGCACGTCGTGCTCAATTGCGGCACGCAACCACGAACCCTTACCGACGGCCTTTTGCTGGCCCACATACTCGTCGAGCGAATTGGGCCGCATGCGCACCGCGAGCGGCGCATTTTTAAAGGAACGCTCGCGCGTCGAGACAGAAAAAAGGTCGTCCATAGCCATCCCATGCATCAATCAAAAGCTTTGTTCGTCAACAGTATACCGAATATATACGAACTACCGTTCGTTAATATAGGTACGGTGCGGAAACTTCAATCCCGGGAACAACTTGCTCGTGAGCTCGCAGAAATAGCCATCCGTCATGCTCGCGATGTAATTCACCACCGCTTGATCTTTGTCGTCCTGCCAGGCATAGGCTCGATCGTAGTAGGAAAGCTGCTGCTCGATGCGCGAAATATGGTGCTTAAAGATGTAAGAGGACTCGTCGCCACTGTTTAGATCCTGCAGGCAACGGTCGTAGAGCTTTTCGAAGGCCTCGCGCAGCTCCGCTTCGGAGTCGCCCTCGATGCCGCCCTTGCTATAGATCTTCTCGTAGTTCTCGCGCTTGGCTCGGCGGATTTCCTCAAACAGGTCCTCGCTCATCTCGATGCGTGGCTTACCATAGCTGTTCTCGACGATATCGATGGAGGCATGCGTAAGGATCCAGCTGTTGTATGCCCCGCCCAGGTCATCGTCAAAAGCGTCGGGTGACAGTAGGCCTGCCGCAATGGCATCTTGGCGATCGCGCCCCACGTAGGCGAGGATATCCGAGATACGAACCACGCAGCCCTCGAGCGTCATGGGACGCAGATGCTCAATTGCGCTGTAACCCTTAGTAATGCAATCTTCAACCGTCTGATCAAACTGGTCAAAGGAGCTCATGTCCGAAAGCTCAAAGACGCGCTGTTCGTACTCGCCGTTGTGGCACAGCACGCCATCAAGCGTCTGGAGCGACACGTTGCGGCCATACAGCGCATCGAGCACGCGGACCGACTGCACGTTATGGAAAAAGTAGCGACCCGTGCGCTCGTGGTAAATATCGTTGAGAAAGCGCTCACCGGCATGGCCGAAAGGCGTGTGTCCCAAGTCGTGGCCCAGGCCAATCGCCTCGATCAGATCGCAGTTGAGCCCCAGGGCGCGACCGATATCGCGCGCAATGCGCGAGACAAGCTGCACGTGCAAACCGCGGCGCGACAGATCATCATTGCTACGGAAGCTAAAGACCTGCGTTTTGCCTGCATAGCGGGTGTAAGCGGGCAGATGAAGAATCTTTTCGGTATCGCGCATAAAGGCCGGACGCATAAGCGTGCCTTTGTCGGCAGCGCGATCAATACGACGAATGACCTGGTCGTCGTTGCAACGATACGGGTTGACGGCACCCGAAGCACGATCGGCGGAAATGCGCTCGATAAGTTCGGGCGACAACGCCGAGGGAATACGGTCCATGCGCGCCTTAATGACGGCCGTTTCTTGATTAGTTGCCATGGCATGCTCCTTAAGAAGGATGCGCAATCGGTTACAATGTGCAGCCCACGACCTCGATTATGGCAAATATCGGCACCAAAAATGGCAGCAATGGCAGGGAGCGCGATTTTGTGAAGAGGCAAGAGAGGGCAAGGACCAGAAGCGCGATGGCAAATGCCACGATGCCGCCCATAGGGTCGAGCGTGCAAAGCGCGAAGAGCGCCTTGGCGTCCCCCATGCCGATGCCGGGGGTGTGGCGAACACGACGCCAGAGGGACTCAGTAAGCACAAGGGCAAGGTAGACGATGACCGCAAGACCGGCGTGGTCAAGCGCCGTGTTCATGCCAAGATCTAGCCAGACGCCCACAAATGCCGCCATGGCACATGCGGCAGCAAGCGCATTCGGAAACCGCCGCTCACGGGCATCAATCGCCACGCCGGCAAAGGCGCAGATCCAAAACGGGATATAAACCATCGAGCACCTCCTCGAGCTGCATCGCAAAAGCAAAAACCACCACAAAGGTGCCTGTCCCCTTTGTGGTGGTTTTGGTGGTGGTTATTTGGCGCCTTGCATGACCTCATCGAGGGTAACGTTGACAGCGTGCTGCGTCGGGACCCAGTCGACCTTTAGGAACAGAGCAGCCACCGTGATGGGAATATAGCTGAACATAAAGATCGGGAAGGTAAACAGGTTGGTCACCAAACGCCACTTTTGCGC
>USOG01000074.1 GCA_900556365.1 uncultured Collinsella sp. | reverse complement strand
AGGAGCTTATCGGCACTTCCGATTACCCGTCGAATAAGATCTTTACGATCTCCAATTTCATCACCTTTACGCGCCTGATCCTCACCCTGGTATTTCTATACCTGTTTGTGACGGATAACAACCGCGTCATCGCCATCGTTATCTACGCCGTTGCCGCCTCCACCGACTGGATGGACGGTCAGATCGCCCGCATGACTAAGACGGTCTCGTGGCTCGGCAAGGTCATGGATCCCATTTGCGACCGTGCGCTGCTGTTCACCGGCGTGCTGGGACTGGTGGTCCGCGGAGAGCTGCCCATCTGGGTCTGCGTGCTCATTATTGGCCGCGACATCTATCTGGGCATCGGCACGCTTATCGTGCGTCATTATCACCGTCGCCCCATCGATGTCGTCTTTCCCGGAAAGATTGCCACAGCGCTGCTCATGACCGGCTTCTCGCTCATGCTGCTCGGTTTCCCCGTTATTGACGGCCTGCATCTTTTACCTTCATCCCTTACGGCCTTCCCAGGCCTCAACGGAAGCTCGGTGCCCCTCGGCATCTTCTTTGTGTACGGCGGCGTGATCTTCTCCATGCTCACGGCTGTCATCTACTCCATTAAGGGCGGAGTGGCCATTAAACAGGCTCTCACGCATCCCGAGGACGAGGACATCGACTTTCTGAACCCTGAAATCGAAGACTGATTCGTTGGGGTATGATTACGTACGGTTCATTATTTGCGGCACGTCCGCGATAAGTTAGGGGTTGTCATGGACAACATGGTTAACAATATGCCTCAGAATGATAAGACTGCTGACGCTACCTGCGTATTCCGCGTGCCTTCAAGCGACGTCACCGTTCCCGACCTCATGGCCAACGTGCGCATCACCGCCCCCGTTCTGTCCATCGTCAAGGGCCCGCAGACTGGTGCCGCTTTTGAGCTCGAGGACGACGTGACCACCATCGGCCGCGATCCTGCAAACGGCATCTTCCTCAACGACATGACCGTTTCGCGCAGCCATGCGCGCATTATTCGCGAGGGCCTCGGCGCTCGCATCGAGGACCTGGGCTCGCTCAATGGCACCTGGGTCGACGGCGCCATTGTCAACGCAGCCCCGCTGCACGACGGTTCTTCCGTCCAGATCGGTACGTTTACGCTCATCTACCACGAGAGCACGCCGGAGCGCATCGAAACCGGTGAGTAGGGCATGGCCGAACGCAACTATCTGAGTATCGGCCAAGTCGTCAACCTACTTCGAGGCGCATACCCCGATCTTTCGAACTCAAAAATTAGATTTCTAGAGGATGAGGGGCTCATTACCCCTCATCGTACGCCTAAGGGATACCGTCAGTACTCCAAGGAGGACGTTGATCGCTTGGAGGTCATTCTGCACTTGCAGAAGACCCGCTACATGCCGCTCAACGTGATTAAGCAGCGCTTGGAAAACGCCACGGACCTGTCAACGCTCGCCTACGAGGTGGGCTTGCTGTCCGATGTTCCGCTCAAGACGGAGCCCAAGGAGACTAAGCAAAAGCTGCATCCCATCGAGACCATTCCCGATATGCTGGGCGTCGAGATTTCGTTTATCCGCTCGCTCGCCGAGAACGACCTCATTCGCATCATCAAGAGTCCGCAGAATCGTGAGCTCGTCGATGGTCGCGATTTCCCGATCATCCGCTACTGCTCCGAGCTGTCACGCTTCCATATCGAGCCGCGCAACCTGCGTCAGTACGTGTCTTCCGCCAACCGCGAGTCCTCGATGTTTGAGCAGGTGCTCGTGAGCATGCTCGGAATGGATACCTCCGATGACGAGCGCGACGCCAAGCTCGAGCGTGCGTTTAAGAAGCTTCACGACCTGACGGAGGGCGTGCACACCGCACTGCTCAAGAACCGCGTTTTTGAGTCGCTCAACGCCGTGGTCGAGGACGCCGACATCGATGCACTCGATGAGGAAATCACTCGCTCCGAGTCCACCAAGGCCAAATACGAAGAGACAGTCGCGCCGGCTTCGCACGAGGATTCTCTCGTAAAGCCGCTCAAGGTCGTCGCCCCTTCGCAATCCGGCACCGCCACCGCGGGCATATAACCGCTGCTGAAATTTCGGCAACCCATTGAAAGGTCATGCAATGTACGACTTCGAATCTCAAATCGTCGATATCCCCGACTATCCCGAGCCCGGAGTCATCTTTAAGGACATCACGCCGCTCTTTGGCAATCCCGAGGCGCTCAAAGCCATGACCGATGCCCTCGCCGAGCACTTTGCCGGCATGGGAATCACCAAGGTCGTGGGTCCCGAGGCCCGCGGCTTTATGGTTGGCGTACCGGTGGCTGTAGCCCTTGGCGCCGGCTTTGTTCCCGCACGTAAACCGGGCAAGCTGCCGCGCGAGACCGTAAGCCAGAGCTACGAGCTCGAGTACGGCACCGATTCAATTGAGATCCACGCCGACGCTATCAGCTCTAAAGATACCGTGTTGATTCTGGACGACTTGGTCGCGACGGGCGGAACCGTCGAGGCAACAGGTAAACTGGTGCGAGATATGGGCGCAAAGCTTGTCGGTTACGGTTGTATCCTTGAGCTTGCGTTTCTCAACCCGCGCGAGAAGCTCACGCCGTCTAATGACGATGTGGAGCTCTTTAGTCTGGTGACGGTGGACTAGCCGTTACCCTTAGTTACTGGAAAGGAAGCTACATGCGCACAGCAAACACGCACAAAAACATGGCACGCTGCGCTGCTACGGCAACCCTCGCTTGTGTTTTGGGCTTGGGCCTCGCGGCTCCTGCCTACGCCGATACCGCATCCGACCTTGCCGCCGCTCGTACGAAGCTCGAGCAGATCGGTACCCAAACTCAGCAGATTTACGATGAGCTCGCCACGCAGACGCAGGCGCTCGATCAGACTGCCGGCGAGATCACGCAAAAGCAGCAGGAGATCGCCGATGGTCAGGCCAAGCTCTCGACCTATGTCGCCGGCGAGTACAAAACCGGCGGTCTGAGCCTGCTTCAGGTTCTGACGGGTGTCGATGATCTGAGCGATATGCTCAACCGTCTGTTCTACTACGGCAAAGTTTCTGATAAGCAAGCTCAGACCATTCAAGAGGTCAAGGAGCTTAAGCAGCAGCTCACCGATAAGCAGTCCGAGCAGGAAAAGAACGTCGCCGCCACGCAAAAGAAGGTCGACGAGCTTAACGCCCAGCAGGCTGAAGCCCAGAACGTCGTAAACTCCCTGGATTCGCAGCTGCAGGCCGAGCTTGCCGCAGAGGCCGAGGCCAACGCCGCGCTGCAGGCCGGCATCAACGCCAGTACTGCCGAGAAGGCCACGGTGAGCAACGAGACTGCCGGTACGACCGAGAACACCAACAACGGTGGTCAGACCAACAATAACAACAACCAGGGCGGCAACACTCCGGCTCCTACGCCGACACCTGCTCCAACGCCGCAGCCCTCCACGCCTCCTCCGGCTCCGACGCCTTCTGCTCCGAGCCAGTCCGTCGATGGCGGTTCTGTTGTCTCGCGTGCATACAGCAAGCTTGGCTGCGCCTATTCCTGGGGCGGAATTGGCCCGAACAGTTTCGACTGCTCTGGTTTTGTTAGCTATTGCCTCACTGGTCGCTATTGCCGCCTGGGCACCACGGGTACCTTTATGGGCTGGACGCGTGTGTCCGATCCGCAGCCCGGTGACGTTGTGGTCAATTCGTACCACACCGGCATTTACATCGGTGGTGGTCAGATGATTCATGCTTCCGACTACAACACGGGTGTTATCATCAGCTCCGTTGCCGCCGGCATGAACAACAACTATATCTTCGTTCGCTACTAAGTATTCAGATAAAGCAAACGGATATGGACCTCGTGACTTTGAGTCATGGGGTCCATTCTTTTGCCTTTAGTGCAGGCCGCTATCTAGTTTTGAATACTAGATAGCGGCCCAATCGGTCAGCAATAAGGCTATAATTGTTAGGGAACAATTAGAAAGGACCCTCTATGAGCTGGGCACTTATCTCCGATTCAAGCTGTAACCTCCGCGATTGGCAACCGACCGCACCCCATGCCACCTTTGCATTTGCGCCCCTCAAAATTCGAGTGGGGGAGCGTGAATTCATCGATGACCTTTCGCTCGATGTACATGAGCTCAACTGCGCTGTTCAGGCGGAGACGAACGCTTCTTCGAGCGCTTGTCCCAGCGTAGGGGAGTGGGCCGAGCTCTTCAAATTGGCAGACAAGACCATCTGCATGCCGATCTCTGAGGGCGTGTCGGGCAGCTACAACGCGGCAGCCACGGCTCGCGATATGGTTCTTGCCGAGGAGCCCGACCGGCAGATTCATCTAGTCAATTCACGCGCAGCTGGCGGCAAAATGGACCTCATTTTCATGCTGTTCGACCGCTATCTTGCAAGCAATCCGGATGTCACATTCGAGGACGCTTGCGCATACTTCGATAGCCTTGAACAGAACAGCAAAATCCTCTTCAGCTTGTGCAATTACGAAAACCTCGCCAAAGCCGGACGTATCCCTAAGGCAGCCGGCGTCATTGCCAACAAGCTCAATATCCGCATTTTGGGCACAGCGAGTGAGGCCGGTAAAATCGAACTCGTCGGGCACACGCGTGGCGAAAAGAAGATGCTCAACAAGATCATCGACACCATGGAAGCCGAGGGTTTTACGGGCGGCGAGGTCATCATCGATCACGTTGAGAACAAAGCTGGAGCCCAGGCGCTTGCTGACCGCATAGTCGAGCATTGGCCCGGCTCCAAGACCATCATCATGCCCTGCAACGGCCTAGATTCCTATTACGCCGAGATGCACGGCCTCATCATCGGCTACGGTATGGGCGTAGCTTCGGGCAAATAAAGTCCAACCAAGCAATAAAACGGGCGGGACAAAGCGACAGATGGCTCTTTGTCCCGCCCGTTTTATACGTCGGCTAGCTATTAAACCCGTTGAACTTGAGATAGCTCATCAAGTAAGCCTTCGAAACAAAGGATGAAACCGCGCTGCGCACAAGCAGCGACTCACGCGTTACCTGATGCGCCGTATCGGGAACCGGCGTCTGCTCGACAGAAAACGCCGAACGAATCGATGCCTCGAGCTGATCGATCACATAATCAAAGGCCGTCGGGGCATCGTAGCTCAAACGCTGAATGTTAAAGAGTGCCTGCACCGCAGCAATAGGCAGCACCTGCTTAAAGGTGCAGATAGCGATCAGGCGGGCAATCTGCTCGCGGCCATATTGCTTTCTGACCGGAGCAGGCACCAAGCCGACCTTCACGTAGTTATTGATCATCGATGGCGTAATGACAGGCTGCTCAACGCAAATGGACAGCGGCTCCATCCACAGTGCAACATACTCAATAACCTGGTCGCGATAGAGCGTCACATTGGGCAACTGGTTATAGCGCGGCAGACTCAACGTATTGAGTTTGCGAACGATATCGGACTGAATAAATGCATCGGGCAGCACAGTGGGCTGAATATCCTCAGGCTTAATGCTGACCGACGAATCGGACATCGGAATAACGTGTTTAACGTGGTTCATAAAGGTCCTCCGTTCATTATCTATATTGTATTCTAGATTATCTAGTTTTGCATACCACATAGCCGACAAGAAAATTGGCGGGACAGCGCACAGATGCATCGTCCCGCCATTTAGTTAATTGATAACAACCTTACATAAGATATATTATCGTACTTATCCGCGGAGAAATGCATATGCGCTTGTTGCCGCTATGGCTCCATCAGAAACAGCGGTCACAACCTGGCGTAAACGTTTGGAACGGATATCGCCAGCGGCAAATAGACCTGGCGTGCGGGTCGCCATGGATTCATCAGTCAGAATGCCGCCATCAGGCGCCAGATCAACTAGATGCTCAACAATCTCGGTATGGGGCTGCGTTCCGGTAAAGACAAAGATGCCAAACGAGCCGGGCTCAAATGACTCGGTATGAGTCTCGCCGGATGCATTGTCCTTAAAGGTAATCGTCGTTGGCATGGCTTCGCCCGATAGCTCCACAATACTAGTTTGGTACCTAACTGTAATATTGTCCTTTGCGAGTACTTTCTGAACAACACCATCGGGCGCACGGAACTGGTCGCGGCGCAGCACGATGGTCACACTGCTGGCGATTTCTGACAAGAACAGGGCTTCCTCGCAGGCGGCATTGCCGCCACCGATGACAAAGACCTGTTTACCGCGAAAGAACATGCCATCGCACGTCGCGCAATACGAAACACCGCGACCGCGATACGTATCCTCGCCAACAAAACCAGCAGATCGCGGCGTAGCACCCATGCAAGCGATAACACTCGAGGCCAGCGTATCGCCCATATCATGATGCACCGTAAACAGCGCTGTATCGGCATCGTAATCGATACCCGTAACCATGCTCCATGCAACCTGCGCTCCCATGCCCTCTGCATGTTGCTGAAAACGCTCGCCGAGTTCGACACCACTCAAGAGCGGAATGCCCGGATAGTTCTCGACCTCATTGGTTGTGGCGATCTGCCCTCCCGACATGCCCTGTTCAATCACGGTCGTCGTTAGGTTGGAGCGCGCAGCGTAAATGGCGGCAGCATAGCCCGCGGGGCCGCCACCGATAATAGCAACATCGATCGGCTGATGGGTAGTCATGAAGAGACCTCCTGTCGAAAGATTGGCGTTCTTTGCGCTCATACCCAAATTTACGTGAACATGACACTCATGCACTACAATGATATATCGCGTAACAAAGCTGAAGGGGAGTTATCGATGGATCAAACGCAGACGAGCAATAGCGCTCCCCTGCCCATGCAAGCCACTCCCCAACCGGAGCAAATGACCGTTTCACCTACACAAAAACCCCTGGTAACCATTGTGCACGCATCGGTTGGATCGGGCCACAAAGCTGCCGCCAACGCGATTGCACAAGCATTTGACCTTACCCGCGGCACCAAGGGAATCCCTGAGGATATTGAAATTGAAGTACTCGATATCCTTGATTTTGGACGTATTAAATTCGACGGCAATAAGACCGCAGCTTCTTTTACGGGAGCCACACGCCCCATTTACGACCTGACCTGGCGATATACGCTTACGGGACATCTTCTCTGGGG
>USOG01000073.1 GCA_900556365.1 uncultured Collinsella sp. | reverse complement strand
CTCAAAACAAGGCAGGCACCCCGGCCCCGCCGGCAAATAGCGGACACTCCGCATGCAATCTATGCAAACAAACAAGTACGCTTAGCTACATTCGGTAAGTTCGAGCACGCTGCCCTTAACGATAAGCGCCGGCTCCAGAACGACCTCTTCGGCACGCCTGCCGCCCCTACCGGCAAGACGCTTGGACATGCAGCCAAAAGCATGCTCCGCAAGGACACCAGGATCCTGCTCAATCGCGGTCAGCGCCGGCTCAAAGAGAACGTCAGCCGCCGAGTTGTCATAGCTCACCACCGAGATATCGCCCGGGATGCTCTTCCCCATCTCGTGCAAGCGCTTGAGCAGACCGAGGGCGATGTTATCCGAACTTGCGAACACAGCGGTGGCATCAGTTGCGAGCACCGCCTCCGAGGCCTCGTAGGCACTCGGAATGTAGTACTCGCTCTCAAACTCCAAACGTGCGTCGATAGGCAGGCCAACCTCGCGCAGCGCGCGCTCATAGCCGGCAAGTCGCTTACGCCCCGTATTGGAACGGCGCGCGTTAACCAAGCAGGCAATGCGACGGTGACCCTGCTCGATCAGATAGCGAGTGGCCATGTAGCCACCCATCTCGTGGTCGAACATCACCTTGTCGCACTCGAGTCCCTCAATGGCACGGTCGACCATTACGGCCGGGATGGGCAGGTGGCTGACTTCTTCGCGCAGGGCGCGGTCGTCGGAGAACTCGTCGCCCACGACCAGGAAGACGCCATCGACGCCGCGCGTCACCAGCTGGCGCAGCAGCTCCAGATCGTCATCGGCGCTTCCGCCCGAGCTGGTGATGAAGAGCGCATAGCCGTCCTCGCGGCAGCGCTTTTCCAGGCTACCGGCGAGCGAGGCAAAAAAGCGGCTCTCGATGTTAGGGACGATAAGGCCCAGCGTGCGCGACTCGCGCATGACCAGACTACGCGCAATCTGGTTAGGAACATAGTGGTTGCGCGCCGCGACCTCCTTGATGAGCTTGCGGTTTTCTTCCGAGATGCGACAGGGCCGATTATTGAGAACAAGCGAGACCGACGAGGGGGAAAGCCCCACCTCCTGGGCGATCTGCTTGAGGGTGACTTTGTTGGCCATCTCGCTCCTTCCAGGTTTACGCGCAATCTCTTGAAAGTATAGCGACCGCCCCTCTACCTCGGTGATAAACACTTTACCAATCCGGTAGACGGCTGTTTTATCGCCGCCAGCGCACCAAATCCGTCCGGGTGGGGTATATTGCAATCGATTGATGACAACGACCACCAAAAGGCGGATATTCGTATGCACGAGAACGACTTTTTTAACGAGGACCTGCTGTGCGCGCTTGCTGGCGTTGCCGGCGAGGACAACGTGCTGATGAGCGAGCCCATGCGCGAGCACACCACGTTTAAGATCGGCGGCCCGGCCGACGTCTTTGTCACGCCCGATACCGAGCAGGGCCTCGTCGCCACGCTCGATACCTGCTATCGCTGCGATCTGCCCCTCACCATCGTGGGCAACGGCTCCGACCTGCTCGTCGGCGACAAGGGCATCCGTGGCGTCGTCGTAGCGCTGGGCGAAGGTCTCTCCAACATCACCGTCGACGGCACGCACGTCACGGCGGCAGCCGGCGCGCTGCTTTCCGATGTCGCAGCCGCGGCAGCCGAGGCCTGTCTCACCGGCATGGAGCCCATCTCGGGCATCCCCGGATCGGTCGGCGGCGCCTGCTACATGAACGCCGGTGCCTACGGTGCCTGCATGGCCGATGTGCTGGAGTCCGTGCGCGTCTACAAACCCGCTCGCCAGCTCGACGACGGCACCCGCGGCAGCGGCAATATCATCGAGTTCGATGTCGACGAGCTCAACCTGGGTTATCGAAAGAGCCGCATCGCCGACGACGGCTTTATCGTTCTTTCTGCCACCTTCAACCTCGCCCCGGGCAACGCCGCGATGATCAAGGCCGACATGGACGACTACCGCCAGCGCCGCGAGGACAAGCAGCCGCTCGACATGCCGAGTGCCGGCTCCACCTTCAAGCGCCCCGAGGGCTACTTTGCCGGCAAGCTCATCATGGACGCCGGCCTGCGAGGACACGCCGTTGGCGGCGCGCAGGTGAGCGAGAAGCACTGCGGCTTCATCGTCAACGCCGACCACGCCACCGCCGCCGACGTCGACGAGCTCATCCGCCACATCCAGGCAACCGTCAAAGACCAATTCAACGTAGACCTAGAACCCGAAGTCCGCCGAGTCGGCGAATTTTTATAAAAAAGAAGGCCCCGAAAGGGGCCTTCGCCATATTTATTCAGATAACCCAGTCCGGTGCGTCGCGCCCCGAACCCGAGAGGGCCGCGTGCCCTCCCGCAATATATTTGATTGATCGCGAGTTCCGCACGCAAAGAAGGCCACTTAATGTGGCCTTCGTCTTGCGCAGGACTGCCCGAGCAGGCAATCAAATATATTGCGGGAGGGCACGCGGCCCAGTTGGCTTTACGACAGCGCAATACCGCCAAGCCAGCCCCAGCGAACGCCAGAGCCAGTGCCATAGAAGCTAATAAACGAATCAAGCGACTTCGATGTAATGGCACCCTCGTTGCTCATAACGATGCCGCCGCCAACGTAGATACCCACATGACCGTAGATAAGGCCCGGAGCACCCGTGCCGCTGTGCGAGGAATCGGCCACGATCATGCCCACCTGCAGCGCCGAGCGGTCGGAGCTATAGCACCAGGCGTTAAACATGTCGCACGCATTGCCTCCAAAGTAGCCAACGCCGGCGTTACGGAAGACATTGGTGACCCACGCCGCGCACCAGTTCTGACCCGGCGAAGGCGTGGAGTAGCACGCGTTGACGACAGCCTGCTGCTTGCCCGAGCCGGCATTCTGCTGCGGAGTTCCCGGCGCATACGACCCGCCACCCGAGCTCGAACCACCCGAGTAGGAATTGTTCTTGTTCGCGGCAGCCGCAGCAGCGGCAGCCTTCCTAGCGGCCTCCTCAGCCTGGGCGGCAGCGAGGATCTCGGAATCGCGCTGAGCCATGAGCTCCTTGACGTCATCGGAAAGACCGTTCAGCACGGTCTGGACTTCTTGCTGCTTGGCCTGCATATCCTGCATCTGAGCCGTCTGCTGGTCCTTGAGTTTCTCCAGGTCGGCCTTTTGTGCTTCGAGCTCGGTCTTCTGTGCGTCGAGCTCAGCCTGAATCGTCTGGATATCCTCGATGGCATCGCGATCGCTCTTGTTGATCTTCTCAACGTAATGCGCGTTGGCGACGAGTTCCTCAAACGAGCCAGAGGCCAGCAGCAGCGACAGGATGTTCGTGCCGCCGGACTTGTAGCTGGCGGCCACGCGATCGGAAAGGTCGTTGCGCTTCTTCTTGAGCTCGGCCTTCTTTTCATCGATCTGGGCCTGCGTGTCGTCAATCTTGCCCTGGACATTCTCGATGTCGTTGAGGGTCTGGGCATTCTTGTTGGCCAGCGCCGCATACTCATTTGCGATGCTGTCGAGCTGGGCCTGAACCTCGTCAAGCTGGGCCTGGGCGGCATTCAGTTTATCGGTGGTTTCTTTGGAAGCCTCCGCCGCATGGGCGCGAGCGGGCAGGCCAAAAAGAACTGCCGCAGAAGCGGCGCCGAACAGGGCCTTGAGGGCAGTGCGGCGCGAAAGCTCCTGGGAAAGGATGGAATCGCTGTTTGGTGACATATGTACTCCGTTACATGCTTATTTATATGTCGCTCAACTCATACATATTAGCGTACATATGGCGCGTCCCAACGATTTCCACGAACGGCAGGAAACTGCAAGGTCGGCGGCTCGTAAGCAAATGCCAAAGATCAGGTTATGCGTACGCAAGCTCTTTTATGAGTACGTTAACATAATCCTCTGCTTTTCCTACGGCGCACGATTTGGGCGTCCCTGCCTGCGCTATACTCCCCTCTAGAAGTGTTCCTGATTCGATAGGAGACTACATGTCCAAAGCACTCGACCCCAAAGACACCTGCGTCCTCGTTACCGGTGGCGCCGGCTTTATCGGCTCGCACACCGTCGTTCAGCTGCTCGAGGGTGGCTACCAGGTCGTCATCGTCGATGATCTCTCCAACTCCAGCGCCGTCGCCGTCGACCGCGTCAAGACCATCGTGGGCGACGAGGCCGCCAAGAACCTCACCTTCTACGAGGCCAACGTGCTCGACCGCGATGCGATGAACAAGATCTTCGATACCCATCAGATCGACCGCGTCATCCACTTTGCCGGCTTTAAGGCCGTCGGCGAGTCGGTGAGCAAGCCCGTCGAGTACTATCACAACAACATCGAGAACACCCTGGTGCTGATTGACGTCATGCGCAACCATGGCTGCAAGTCCATCATCTTCTCGAGCTCCTCGACCGTCTACGGCGACCCGGACAACCCGCCCGTCACCGAGGAGGATCCTAAGAAGCCCGCGACCAACCCCTATGGTTGGACCAAGTGGATGATCGAGCAGATCCTTATGGACGTCCACACCGCCGACCCCGAGTGGGACGTCGTGCTGCTCCGTTACTTCAACCCCATTGGCGCTCATCCGTCGGGCCTGATCGGCGAGGACCCCAAGGGCATCCCCAACAACCTGGTGCCCTATGTCGCCCAGGTTGCCGTGGGCAAGCTCGAGGCCGTTCAGGTCTTTGGCAACGACTACCCCACCCCCGACGGCACCGGCGTGCGCGACTACATCCACGTGTGCGATCTGGCCTCTGGTCACGTTGCCGCCCTTAACTGGATGAACGGCAAGACCGGCGTCGAGATCTTTAACCTGGGCACCGGCACCGGCACCTCGGTACTCGAGGTCGTCGCCGCCTTCTCCAAGGCTTGTGGCAAGGAGCTGCCCTACGTGATCCGCGAGCGCCGCGCCGGCGACATCGCTGCCAACTGGTGCGATGCCTCCAAGGCCGAGCGCATGATGGGCTGGAAGGCCCAGTACGACATCGCGGACATGTGCCGCGATAGCTGGAACTGGCAGAGCCACAACCCCAACGGCTTCGCCGACGCCGAGTAGCAAAAACCTACATACCGCTCTTGCCCCGACCTCACGTTGTGAGGTCGGGGCTTTTTCATGGCATGTAACCATTCGCCGAAAATCGACCAACTTTTTTATCTTGCCTGTACATGTTTAAACAACATGTTTTACAATAGGCGTATCGAATCAGAACATCGGAGGCGGACTGCACACCCATCGGCAGGCCGACCCCACAACAAGAAGGTTGGTGAGCGCATTCATGGAGCGTGCAAGCGGCGTCCTCATGCCCGTCTCATCTCTGCCCGGACCATACGGAATCGGCGGCTTTGGCTGGAATGCCTACGACTTCGTCGATTTTCTCGCCTCGTGCAAACAACATTACTGGCAGATTCTGCCCCTTACGACGACCAGCTATGGCGATTCGCCCTATCAGTCGTTCTCGGCCCGCGCAGGCAACCCCAACTTTATCGACTTTGCCGAGCTTATCGAGGCAGGGTATCTGGAGCAGCGCGATATCGATGGCGTGTATCTGGGATCCGACCCCAGCAATGTCGACTACGGTGCCATCTTTGGCGGCCGCCGTCAGATTCTCGACCGCGCCGCCGAGCGCTTTGCCGCCGACAAGCCAGCCGATTTCGATGACTTTATCCAGGCCAACGAGGACTGGCTCATCCCCTACTGTGAGTTCATGACCGTCAAAGAGGAGTGCGGTCTCAAGGCGTTTTGGGAGTGGCCCGCGGAGCTCCGCACCCGCGGCGAGGCTTCCGCCAAGGTCTGCGCCGACCATCCGGCGCGTATGCTCTACCACCAGATGACGCAGTACTTCTTCGATCGCCAGTGGAGCCGCCTCAAGGCCTATGCCAACGAGCGCGACATTCTCATCATCGGCGACCTGCCCATCTATGTCTCGCGTGACTCCGTCGAGATGTGGGCGACGCCTGAGCTCTTTAAGATCGACGCCGCCGGCAATCCCGTGAGCGTCGCCGGCACGCCGCCCGACCAGTTCTCGGCCACCGGCCAGTACTGGGGCAACCCCATCTACGACTGGGACGCCATGGAGTCCGATGGCTTCTCCTGGTGGGAGGGCCGCATTCGCGCCGCCCTCGACATGTACGACGTCATCCGCCTGGATCACTTCCGCGGCTTCGAGGCCTATTGGGAGGTGCCGTTCTCCTCGCCCGATTCGTCCTACGGTTCGTGGACGCAGGGTCCCGGCCTCAAGTTCTTCAAGACGCTCGAGGAAAAGCTCGGCACGCTGCCCATCATCGCCGAGGACCTGGGCTTCCTCACCCCCGGCGTCATCGACATGCGCGACAACTCGGGCTTCCCCGGCATGAAAATCCTGCAGTTTGCCTTTGAGGGTACCAACTCGTACTACCTGCCGCATAACTACATCGCCAACACCGTCGCCTATGTGGGCACCCACGACAACGAGACGGCGCGCGGTTGGTTTGAGGGAACGGCCACCCCGCGTCAGCGTGAGCAGGCAGCCCTGTACACCCATCAGCAGGCCGGCGAACCCATGGCAGATGCACTCAATCGCACCATCGCCGCCAGCGTGAGCGACACGTGCATCTACACCATGCAGGACCTGCTCAACTTGGGCAACGAGGCGCGCATCAACACCCCTGCCACGCTGGGCGGCAACTGGACCTGGCGCATGCTCGACGGCGCCATCACCCGCGAGCTCGAGCACAAACTCACTGACTGGACCGAGACCTACTTCCGCATCCCGTCGGAAGCCGAAATCGAGCTTCCTCAATAGGAGCTACCGCGCCCGGCCCCTCCCCACCGTGCGGACGCGCTTGCTTTTCCCGCGCGAGGCCACCCCAATCCCCTCGCGCGGGCTTCTTATGAATTGCAGACATGAAACAACCCATCACAGGAGAAAACATGCCCCAAATTAACCTCATGGAACTCGCCGAGCAGTCTTTTGGCACCTCGCTCGAACAGCTCGACGACCGTCGCATTTACAAGCTGCTGGTCAAACTCGTGCAGGAGCGCTCCGCCACCTGCCCGCTCAACAACGGCAAGAAAAAGCTCTACTACATCTCTGCCGAGTTTTTGATCGGCAAGCTGCTCATCAACAATATGAT
>USOG01000072.1 GCA_900556365.1 uncultured Collinsella sp. | reverse complement strand
GCCGCCATGATCGTCGTCACCGCTGGCGCTGCCCAGAAGCCCGGTGAGACCCGCCTGGACCTGGTCAACAAGAACGTAAACATCTTTAAGTCCATTATCCCCGAGATTAAGAAGTCCGGCTTCGACGGCATTCTGCTAATCGTCTCCAACCCGGTTGATGTTCTGACCTATGCTGCCATCAAGATGTCCGGCCTGCCCGAGGGCCATGTCATCGGCTCCGGCACCGTGCTCGACACTGGCCGTCTGCAGCAGATGCTTGGTGCTCACGTCGAGGTTGACCCGCGTGATGTCCAGGCCTATGTCATGGGTGAGCACGGCGACTCCGAGTTTGTCGCTTGGTCCAGCGCTCAGGTTGCCGGCGTGCCGCTGAACACCTTCTGCGAGCTTCACGGTCATCTGGAGCATGAGACCGCCGAGAAGCGCATCGCCGAGGACGTCAAGAACTCCGCCTACACCATCATCGAGAAGAAGCACGCCACCTACTACGGCGTCGCCATGGCTGTCAAGCGCATCTGCACCGCTGTTATGCGTGACGAGCAGACCGTTCTGCCCGTTTCCTCGCTCATGGTGGGCGAGTATGGCCTGTCCGATCTGGCCATCTCCATGCCGACCGTCGTCGGCCGCGATGGCGTTGTCTGCCGCGTCCCCGTGCCGCTGAACGATGACGAGCAGCATGAGCTCACCGCCTCCGCAAAGGCCCTCAAGGACATCATCGACAGCGTCGACTTCTCCTGCTAAATCAAGCTCTTTTGGGCAACAGGCTACAATGAAAGGCGTCCGGGCCACACGGTCCGGGCGCCTTTTTGGTGCGAGGGGGTCAGGTTACTTTGCACCACCCCAATGCACCATAGTTGATGGGAGGGCCATGTCGGATTCGCCTAATTTTTTGACCTATGCCCAGACGGCGTTTGATCCGTTTGAGGAACGGCCGTTCTGCGCGGTGGATAGCCTGGTCTTTGCGTGGTTGTCCTATTTGCGTTTGCCGGGTGATATGGCGGAGCTGACGAACTGGCAGGGCCTAGACGTACGCGAGCTGCTGCGCGCCGAGTGCTACCAAGACATGATTGGCGACCTGTGGGATCCGGAGGGGAGCCGTGCCCTGTTGGAGGCTGTGGCAGCAAGTCCTCGCTACCGTGGCGTTCGTGTTTGCGGCTATCGTAGCGTGAGTGATGCCGAGACAACGGAGCAGTTTGCGGCCATGACGTTCCGATTTCCGGCGGGGTTTAGCTATCTTGCCTTCCGGGGGACCGACAGCACGATTGTGGGCTGGAAAGAGGACTTTAACATGGCGTTCCGGTGTCCTGTGCCGGCCCAGGAATCCGCGGCGCGTTATGTAGACGAGGCGGCGGATGCGATTGACGGGCCGCTTTTGTGCGGAGGTCATTCCAAGGGTGGAAACCTTGCGGTGTACGGTGCGGCGATGTGCCCCGATGTCGCCCGTGAGCGAATCGATGTGGCGTATTCCCATGATGGTCCGGGCTTCGTCGAGGAGTTTCTGAGCGGCAACGCCTTCGCCGACCTATCCGGTCGAATCGACAAGACGCTACCTCGGTCGTCGATCTTTGGCATGATTTTCGAGACACAGGAGGACTATGCCATCGTTGAGAGCACCGAGTTCAGCCTGCTTCAGCATAATCCCTTTAGCTGGGTGGTTGATGGTCGCGACTTCGTGTACTGTGAGCGCCTGTCCGCCGGTGCTCGATACGTTGATGGCTCCATTCGCGAGATGCTGCTTGCGGTGTCGCCTAGCGAGCGCGAGCGTTTTGTAGATGCGTTGTTCTCCGTGCTTGAGGCTACGGGTGCTGAGCGGTTTGCGGATATCGCTGGGAATCTGCGCGAGAGCCTGCCCGTGATGCTCCAGGCTGCGCAAGGCTTTGACAAGGATACGCGACGCTTTGTCTCGCAGACTATCGTTGCGATTCTTAAGTGTGCGCTTCTGCCCAAACGTCCCCAGATCGACATGCCCGCTGCCGGCAAGAGCTTGGCAGAACAGCTCGAGGCTTGGCAGTCCGAGCTCCTGCGCTAACCATTGGTGCAAAGCAACCTGTCCCCGATGCACCAATCTTCGATGCGCCTGGGGCGGGATCGACCGCTATCGCTATACTGGTTCGTGCCGAAATCGATCTAGAACGGAATGCCGTATATGAAAATCAATCACGCGATTCTGCATATCCTGGACTTTGACTCTGCCGTCAACGTCATGAGCCAGCGCGAGCTCGATATCGAGAGTCGTACCGTGCGCAACTTCGTGACCACACATCTGCGCCGCGCGCGTACCTCGGCCGACAATAAACGCGCCACGTTTGCCGAGAACTCTGCGTTTGGCGGTGAGCTCAAGGGCTATTTCTTTGGCGAGCGCGAATTCGTGGACCTGTCGCAGCAGATTGCGGAGTTTATCTCCTCCGAGCTCACCAAAGCCGAGAAAGCCGAGTCCACCGACGTACTCGTGGCTGATTTTGACGACGATGAGGATGCCCGCTGGTTTGCCGTGATGCTGCTGGGCTCCAAGCAGGCCTTTATGCACGAAGTGGGCCGCGAGGAGGGGGAGGTGCGCAATGACATCGCGCGCCACTACGCTATTCTGCCAAACCCCTCGCAAAAGGTGCCAAGCTATGCCATCGTGCGCGCGAGCACCATGGAGATTGGGTACGTGGACAAGAAACGCAAGATTGCCGGCGAGGACCGTATGCTTATTCCCGATGGCCTGCTGCAGTGCGACACGGGCGTGTCGGGTAAGGAGGTCATCGACACCGTGACGCGTGTGGTCGAGGAAGTCGCCGAGGAGCACGGTGCCAATACGGCCGTGGCGCTCGCCAAGGTTAAGGCTGCCGTTGCCGAGAAAGTCGAAGATGACGAGGAGCTGCCGCCTTGGGATATCGTCGATGAGGTCTTTGAGGACGAACCGGTTATCAAGGAGAGCGTGCGCGCGGCACTGACTGAGGAGAAGGTGCCTGAGCTTGTGCCCGTGGAGCGCAAGCAGGTCGAACGCGCGGCGGTGCGCAATCATAAGATCCGTACCGATACGGGTATCGAGATCAGCTTCCCGGCCGTGATGGGTTCGAACTCTGAGTACATCGAGTTTGTCAACGAGCCCAACGGCCTCATCTCCATCGAGCTCAAGAACATCGGAAGTATTGAGAATCGATAAACTGCTCTTGGACGTTGCAAAAAAACAAAGGCCGAAGCCTTTTGGGACTTCGGCCTTTTTTGTTTTCGGCTTGGTTGCTGACATTGCGCCGCAGGTTGAGCTCACGTCAGCGAAAATGCCCCTAGGCGAGCAAGGTGACGTGAAAGAGGAGGGAAGCGTACTTCGGTACGCGACCGACGATTGAACGTCAGATTGTCGCTTAGGGGCGTTTGCAGCGTCGAGCCGTTACGCGGTTTGGTAAAACCGCGTAACTTCTACAGCTGGCGCAGGCCTTCCTCGAGACCGGTCTTGCTGTCGGTCTTCTCGTCACGCATCTTGATGACGCGGGCGGGAACACCGGCCACGACGGCGCCGGCGGGGACGTCCTCGACGCATACGGCACCGGCAGCCACGACGGCGCCCTTGCCCACGCGCACGCCTTCCAGGACCACGGCGTTTGCGCCGATCATGACATCGTCCTCGATGATGACGGGCGTGGCGCTGGCGGGCTCCACAACGCCTGCCAGCACGGTGCCGGCGCCGATGTGGCAGTTCTTGCCCACGGTGGCGCGACCGCCCAGCACGGCGCCCATATCGATCATGGAACCCTCGCCGATAACGGAGCCGATGTTGATGATGGCGCCCATCATGATGACGGCACGGTCGCCGATCTCGACGCGGTCGCGGATGATCGCGCCCGGCTCGATGCGGGCGTTGATGCCCTTAAGGTCGAGCATAGGCACGGCGGAGTTGCGGCAATCGTTTTCAACGTCGTAGTAATCGATGGAATCGGCATTGGCATCGAGGATGGCCTTAAGCTCATCCCAGTCGCCAAAGACGGTCTTGCCACGACGACCGCCGTAGACATGTGCGTTGCCCCAGGCAACCTTCATGCCGGGCTTCTCGCGCACGTACAGCTTGACGGGCGTCTTTTTGGGCGCGGTGGCGATGTAGTTGATAATCTCTTGTGCATCCATCTCGGCTGCGTTGCTCATTTGCTATCTCTCCTTTGGGTGGATTCGGTTGATACCCGGTTAGGCAAACATGACCTTGTCGAACGTATAGAAGCCGGGTTCGCGGGTGACGAGCTTCTGCGCGGCTGCCAAGGCGCCGTTGACAAAGATCTGACGGCTCGTGGCGCGGTGGGTGAGCGTGACCTCCTCGTCCTGGCCAAAGAAACTAACCTCGTGCACGCCGGCGACGGTGCCGCCGCGCAGCGAGTGCATTCCGATTTCCTTGGGGCCACGCGCGCCGCACATGCCCTCGCGGCCATAGACGGGGTGGTAGCCTGCCTCGGGTTCAGCTTCGACGACGGCGTCGAGCAGTAGCTTGGCGGTGCCGCTCGGGGCGTCGACCTTTTGGTTGTGGTGCGTCTCGACGATCTCGCAGTCAAAGCCGGGCAGCTCGCGTGTGGCCTGGGCCACTAGATGACGCAGGGCTGCGATGCCGATGGAGTAATTGCCCGAGTGCATAACGCGGGTGTTCTGGCCCAGCTCACGCAGGCGGTCCATCTGCTCAGGTGAATAGCCCGTGGTGCCGGAAACGAGTGCGGCGCCCGTGCGCTCGACATAGGCGATGACGGCATCGAAGGTCACGACGTTCGAGAAGTCGATAATCACATCGGCAGCCGGTGCGTTCTCGAGCTCGCTCAAATCGAAGCCAATCTGGGCCACGATATCAAAAACGGGCTGCCCGGCGGCATCGACAATGCTTTCGGCGGTGGTGCGGATGAGCGAGCCCATGCGGCCCGTTCCCATAATGACGGTCTTAATCAAGCAGACCAGCTCCCTTCAGAGCATCGGTAAGTGCGGATCGCGTGTCGTCTGCCATGGGGCACAGCGGCATACGGTAGTTTGCCTCGATCATGCCCATCTGGGCGAGCGCTTCCTTAACGGGGATGGGGTTGACCTCGCTAAAGAGGGCGTTGATGAGCGGCTGGCCGGCAATCTGGATATCGCGGGCGCGCGCTACGTCGCCGTCCAGATAAGCGCGGCACATGTCGTGTACGAGCTGCGGCTGCACGTCTGCCCACACGCTGATGGTGCCCGAGGCGCCCAGGCTCATGAGCGGCACGGTAAGCGCGTCCTCGCCCGAGTACATGCGGAAGTCGTCTGACAGCAGGTGGGCGATCTTGGCCGCGTAGGCGACGTTGCCCGAGGCCTCCTTAATACCCATGATGTTGGGGTGCGCGGCCAGGCGCTCTACGTTGCGCTCGCTGATACCGCAGCCGCAGCGGCCGGGGATGTTGTACAGGATGCAGGGGATGTCAACGGCATCGGCGACGGTCTTAAAGTGCTGATAGATACCCTCTTCGTTGGACTTGTTGTAGTAGGGGGTAATGAGCAGCAGGCCGTCGGCTCCCAAGCCCTGGTAAGTAAGCGACTTGGTGAGCATGGTCTGCGTGGAGTTGGAGCCCGAGCCGGCGATGACGGGGACGCGTCCTGCAACATGCTTGACCACGGCGGCGACGACGGAGTTGTCCTCGTCATCGGTCATCGTGGCGCTCTCGCCGGTGGTGCCCAGGGTGAGAATGGCGTCGGTGCCATTTTGCAAGTGGAAATCGATAAGGCGCTCGAGCGCGTCAAAGTCGACACTGCCGTCCTTTTTAAACGGCGTAACCAGGGCGACGATTGAGCCCTCGAGATTGCGGATGTCCATGTTCTTCTCCTTCGCCTCCGCGATCTGGATGCGTTTGTTCCATTGAGCTGCGACTGCCAGGCGCTCGTCTTCGGCGCGACGGCGGGCACTTTCGGCGCGCGACTTGGCCAGCAGCTCGCGGCCACACGGCAGCACGTCGAGCGTGGCAAAGTAATCGCCCGGGCGCTCGGCGCGGCGGATGAGGTCGGCCGCGCCATCGGGGCGCAGCAGGACCTCGGCCGAGCGCAGCCGTCCGTTGTAGTTGTAGCCCATGGAGTAGCCATGCGCACCGGTATCGTGGATTACAAGCAGGTCACCCATGTCGATATGCGGCAGCTTGCGATCGATAGCGAACTTGTCGTTGTTCTCGCATAGGTTGCCCGTGATGTCATAGGTGTTCGTGACGGGCGCCGTGGCCTTGTCGGCGCCGCCCGGCTGACCCATCACCGTAATGTGGTGGTAGGCGCCATACATGGCAGGGCGAATCAAATCGACGGCGCTTGCATCGACACCGATATAGTCCTTGTAGATCTGCTTCTCGTGGATAGCCTTGGTGACCAGGCAGCCGTAGGGGCCCATCATAAAGCGGCCCATCTCAGTGCAGATGGCCACATCGCCCATGCCGGCGGGAACCAGGATCTCGTCGTATGCCGCGTGTACTCCCTCGCCGATGGCGCGAATGTCGTTGGCCTGCTGCTCGGGCAGGTAGGGGATGCCGACGCCGCCGGACAGATTGATGAAGGCGACGTGTGCGCCGGTCTCGCGCTCCAGGCGTACGGCAAGCTCAAAGAGGATACGCGCGAGCTTGGGGTAGTAGTCGTTGGTGACGGTGTTGCTGGCAAGGAATGCGTGGATGCCAAAGTCCTCGGCGCCCTTGGCTTTGAGCATGCGGAAGGCCTCGAAGAGCTGCTCGGTGGTCATGCCATATTTGGAGTCGCCTGGGTTGTCCATGATGCCGTTGGAGAGCTGGAACAGGCCGCCTGGATTAAAGCGGCAGCTGACCGTTTTGGGGATGGGCCCCGCAACACGCTCAAAGAACTCGATGTGGCTGATGTCGTCAAAGTTGACGATGGCACCCAGCTTGTCGGCGAGCTCAAAGTCGGCAGCCGGCGTATCGTTGGACGAGAACATGATGTCGTGTCCCGTGATACCCAGCGAGCGGGTGATCATGAGCTCGGTATAGCTCGAGCAATCGCAGCCGCAGCCGTATTCATTGAGAATGGAGATGAGCGCCGGGTTGGGGTTGGCCTTGACGGCAAAGTATTCCTTAAAGCCCGGGTTCCATGCAAAGGCGTCGCGCACTTCTTGCATGTTGCGGCG
>USOG01000071.1 GCA_900556365.1 uncultured Collinsella sp. | reverse complement strand
CGGCCGGTCTTAGCGACTTCGTTGAGCAGCAAGCGCGTGATCAGATAGCCCGAAAGCACAAAGAAGATCGTGACGCCAAGCAGGCCGCCCTGAGCCCACGTGAGGTTAAGGTGATAGAGCACCACCGCGACGACGGCAAGCGTGCGCAGGCCGTCAAGGGCAGGGATGTAGCGGGACTTGGGGCGAGCAGGCGTCTGCTCCGCGGCGGGAGTGTTGGCGCGGCCCGCGTTGTTGGCAGAAGCGCGATGGGGGCTCGCGGTGCGTCGCGGTTCGTTGGCGCGGTGTTCGCCCTTCACGCGTTCGTGCGGCGCCGGCTCGTTGCCCGTGCGGCGTCGACCGCGCGAGCCCGATTGCGAGAGTTGTTCCATAAAACATCATCCAATGACGAGAATAATCAGCACGCCTTCATTGTAGCTGCCTGCTCCTGTGAATGCTTGCTGCTGGCGCAAGCTCAAGCGCGCGTCCACATCAAAGTGAACTAAAGTTATAGGGGGTGCGAGAGTGCACGATCGACGGCCGACGGTGGGCATAAGGCCCGCAGATGAGGAGGTTTCCATGGCAGATCGCGGCATCGTTGCGGTGTTCGGCAGCATGAACATGGACCTTTCGGTGGCGTGCGAGCGCATACCGCGTGCGGGCGAGACCGTCGGCGGCAGCGGGTTTATCACCAACGCCGGAGGCAAGGGCGCCAATCAGGCCGTAGCTGCCGCGCGTATGGGCGCGTGCACGCACATGATCGGCGCGGTCGGTCGCGACGCGTTCGGCGCGTCGCTCGTGGCGGGGCTCCAAGACGCCGGCGTGGACTGTGACTTTGTAGTGCATCGCGATGACGTGGAGACGGGAACGGCGACCATCATTCGCTGCGAGAGCGACAACCGCATCATACTGTCACCGGGCGCCAACCATGCGCTTGCGGGCGCGGACGTTGCCTGCGCGTTGAGGCGTCTGGTGGCCCATGAGCTCGACGGCGACGCCAGCGAGATTGCCCCGGCTGCCGGAAGCGTCTTTATCGCCCAGGGCGAATGTGACCTTGCGGCGACGGCCGAGGCGCTTGTTTGCGCTCACGAGCTGGGGTTCTATACGGTCTTTAATCCAGCGCCCGCCTGCGAGCTGCCTGCGGAGGTCTGGCCTGCGGTCGACCTGGTCTGTCCCAACGAGACCGAGTGCCAGGTGCTGACGGGCATTCTGCCCACGGATGATGTGAGTTGCGTCGCCGCGCTCAATGCGCTGCTCGACAAGGGCGCCGGCGCCGCGGTCATCACGCTGGGCGGTGCCGGCTCGGTTACGCTCGGCGATGGCGGTGAACTGCTGCGCATGCCGGCACTTTCGAGTGCGGTAGTCGATACCACGGCCGCCGGCGATACGTTTATCGGCGCGTTGGCGGCGGCTCGCCTAGAGGGCTTGCCGCTCTTTGAGTGCATGGCCGCGGGCGCTCGCGCCTCGGCAGTGACGGTGTCGCGCCTGGGCGCTCAGCAATCGATTCCCACGCGTGCGGAAGTCGAGCACAAGTTTGGTTTAGACGGTTTGGATGTAGACGGAGAAGCGGAGTAGAACAATGGCAACCAAGAAGCTGATCCTTGATCTGGATATGGGTGTGGACGATGCGATGGCGCTTGCCTATGCCATCGCGAGCCCCGAGGTGGAGCTCGTCGGCATCACCACGTGCTTTGGTAACGTGCGCGTCGAGCAGTCGGCGCACAACTGCTTGGCGGTGCTCGACCTGTTGGGCCGTCCCGAGGTGCCGGTGTACCTGGGCGCCGATCGTCCCGTGAAGGCGACCGAACCCTACACGCCGCCGGCGTCCACCGCGCTCATTCACGGCAAGAACGGCATCGGCGGCGCGAGCGTGCCCGCGTCGCCCTACGAGCCGGTGGGGGCGACCTCGGCCGACGGCAACGCTGCGGTCGATTATCTGATCGATGCCGCGCGCACCTATGGTCCCGATCTGGTCTACGTAGCGACTGGCCCGCTCTCCAACTTGGCGCTCGCCCTGGAGCGCGATGCGGCGGCGATGATGTCCATCGGCCGCGTGGTCGTGATGGGCGGCGCCCTTACCGTGCCCGGTAACGTGAGCGCGGGCGCCGAGGCCAACATGGCGAGCGACCCCGAGGCAGCCGACGCGGTGCTGCGCTCGGGCCGTAAGCTCACCATGGTGGGTCTGGACGTGACGCATCGCGTGGTGCTCACACGCCGCGACATTGCCGGCTGGACGGGCTCGGGCACCATGGCGGGCTGCGCATTTGCGAGCATGGTCGAGCACTACATTGGCTCGTACGAGATGAACGCACCCTACCTGGGTGGTTGTGCGCTGCACGATCCGCTGGCCGTTGCCGTGGCGATCGACCCCACGCTTGTAGGTGCGCTCGGCTGCAATCTGCGTGTTGATCTGCTGGGCGAGTACCGCGGTCGCACCATCTGCGATGAGCGCCGCCTGTCCGATCCGGACAAGAGCGCGCTTGTGGCACTGACCGTGGATGCTCCGCGCTTCCTGTCCGAGTTCAAGACACGTATGGCCCGTGTCCTTGGCTAAGTTGTCTTTTTGGGACGGGGCTTTTTTGACTGGTATGATTGGTGCGACCATTCGAACCAGCTAAAAGAGCCCGTCCCAAATTGACTACCGAGAGGATCTGCCATGGAGCGCATCGCCAGCTTTTCCGTTGATCATCTGCTGCTTGAGCCCGGCGTGTATGTGAGCCGCATCGACCGCGATCCGGCGACCGGTGCCGCCGTCACCACGTTTGACCTGCGCCTGACCACGCCCAACAAGGAGCCGGTCATGAACACGGCCGAGTGCCACACCATCGAGCACCTGGGCGCGACGTTCCTTCGCAATCATGCCGAGTGGTCGAGCCGCATTGTCTACTTTGGCCCCATGGGCTGCCGCACGGGCTTTTACCTCGTCGTGTTTGGCGAGGTGACGAGCGAGGAGATTCTGCCGCTCGTGCGCGAGCTGTTCGAGTTTGTTGCTGGCTTTGAGGGCGATGTCCCCGGTGCCGCTCCCGAGGAGTGCGGTAACTACCTGGACCAGAACCTTCCTATGGCTAACTGGCTCGCACGCCGTTACCTCGACCGCGACCTGGCCGATATCGACGAGAAGCACCTGCACTATCAGCAGGCGTAAGAGCTTTATCGCCCAAAACGAGCGCATTGGGCGCCTTCGCTTATGCGGGGGCGCCTTTTTGTTGATTGGTCGGGACGAGCGTTCAAAATCGCTCATGTTTGTTCTAGAATGTTCGTATAGTCACATTTACGAACAGGAGTGAACATGCATATCTACTCTGTCAACGATCCCGAGTTCAAATCCTATGGCAACGTTTGGGATGACGTTCCGTCCGAGCTCACGTCGCCCGTGCTCGAGGCGCTCTCAGCCACGCCCATTCCCGAGGGCAGCAAGTACGTAGCAAGCGCGCCGGAGCTCGAGGGCGTCAAAGATGCCGATAAACTGGGCTTTCTCATGTTTGGCGGCCGTCCCTTCCAGCTCGGCTGGTGCAACGGCCACAACACGCAGCTCAACTGCCTGGAGTATCACCGCGCGAGCGAATTCAACCTGGGCGCTCGCGACTTTATCCTGCTCGTGGCGCATCGCTGGGAGATCGAGGACGGCAAGCTCGACACCGCGTGTGTCAAGGCGTTTCGCGTGCCGGCGGGTACGGTCGTCGAAGTCTTCAACACCACGCTCCACTACACGCCGTGCATGGTCGACGACGGTGGCTTCCAGGTGATGGTGGCGCTGCCCGCCGGCACCAACGGCCCGCGCCCCGAGGTCGCGGCCGACATGCCTGCGGCCGGCGACAGCTACTGCTACTGGAAGGCCGACAAGTGGGTCCTCTGCCATGCTGACAGCCCCAAGGCAGCCGAAGGCGGCTACGTAGGCCTCATCGGCAAGAACCTCGACATCACCGTGGACTAGAATCTTCCGTCTCGATCTGTAACATCTAGCGGGCTAAATCGTCTCTACCTGTTACAGATCGAGACAAACCGCCCCAAACCACCACAAAGGTGCCTGTCCCCATTGTGGTGGTGTAGGGCGGCGGTATCAAAAAGTGTCAGGCGGGGGCGGCTGCCGAGCACCCGCGCGCGAAAAGAAGTATCGGCCTGCGCCGTTGCCGTTGAGCGACGCGTTGTTTGCAGGGATACTGAACCTATGACAACAGCGTGCGAAGGGGTTGATACATGGCTTTCCGTAATGACTTCCTGTGGGGCGGCGCAACGGCTGCCAACCAGTGCGAGGGCTCCTACGACGTGGACGGCCGCGGCCTTGCCAACGTGGACGTGGCTCCGCACGGCCCCGAGCGCTATGCGGTGGTCTCCGGCCAGCGCAAGATGCTCGACTTCGAGGACGGCTATTACTATCCCGCGCAGACCGGCATCGATTTCTATCACCACTACAAGGAGGACATCGCCCTCTTTGCCGAGATGGGCTTTAAGACCTTCCGTATGAGCCTGGCGTGGACCCGCATCTTCCCCAACGGTGACGAGACCGAGCCCAACGAGGCCGGCTTGGCCTTCTACGAGGACGTGTTCCGCGAGTGTCAGGCGCACGGTATCGAGCCGCTCGTGACTATCACGCACTTCGATTGCCCGATTCACCTCATCAAGGAGTACGGCGGCTGGCGCAACCGCAAGCTCATCGACTTCTACAAGAACCTCGCGACCACGATCTTCACCCGCTACAAGGGCCTGGTGAAGTACTGGCTCACCTTCAACGAGATCAATATGATTCTGCACCTGCCGTTTATGGGTGCCGGCCTGGTCTTTGAGGAGGGCGAGGACAAGGAGGCCGTCGAGTACCTGGCCGCCCACAACGAGCTCGTTGCCAGCGCTTGGGCAACCAAAATCGTTCACGAGATCGACCCTGAGGTCAAGATCGGCTGCATGCTCGCCGCAGGTAGCTACTACCCCTACAGCTGCCGTCCGGGCGATGTGCGCCAGGCGCAACTCGACAATCAGGACAATTACTTCTTCGTCGACGTTCAGAGCCGTGGCTACTACCCGGCCTATGCCGTCAAGAAGCTCCAGCGTCTGGGCATCGATGTGGGCATGACCGACGAGGACCGCGAGATCCTGGCCGCCAACACCGTCGACTTCATCAGCTTTAGCTACTACAGCACCCGCTGCTCCGCCGGTGCCGATAACCCCGATGTCGAGCGCACCCAGGGCAACGCCTTCGCCGGCGCCAAGAACCCCTACCTGCAGGAGAGCCAGTGGGGCTGGGCCATCGATCCGCTGGGCTTCCGCATCACCCTCAACGACCTGTACGACCGTTATCAGAAGCCGCTGTTTGTGGTTGAGAACGGTCTGGGCGCCAAGGATGTTGTCGAGGAGGATGGCTCCATCAACGATGACTACCGTATCGACTACCTGCGTCAGCATATCGCCGCGATGCGCGATGCGGTGACCGAGGACGGCGTTGACCTGCTGGGCTACACCACCTGGGGTCCGATCGATCTGGTCTCGGCTGGCACGGGCGAGATGTCCAAGCGCTACGGCTTTATCTATGTGGATCGCGACGACGCCGGCAACGGTACCCTCAAGCGCTCCAAGAAGAAGAGCTTCGACTGGTACAAGAAGGTTATCGCTTCTAATGGTGAGGACCTGTCCTAAGGAAGCTGAGACACTTAACTTCAGAGTCTCCTAACCAAGGCGCCCGGCGAGTGGTTAATGCTCGCCGGGCGCCTTGCCGTCTGCGGATTTTGGGACATGCGGCCCGCTTTTTCGACCCATCTGTCGGTACACTAAAAGCACTATGGGTACCTGCGAGCGACATATCGGCCACGCGGCCGCCCGGACCGCGCCGGTTGCGGATCCCAGGGGCGGCAGGCTCTTCGCCATGCCGCGATTCCTTGTTGGCATAACACATCGGGTATACCGTCACCGCGTCTTTGCTATCGCCGGCGCCATCACCGCGATGTTCCTCGTGCTTTTGGCAGTCTTGCCGGCGCTGTTCGCCTTCGACCCCAAACTTTCTAACGCCGTGCCCGCCTATAGCGAGGTGTCCGAAGAGGTCGTGGGTGCGCTCGTCCATTCGAGCTCTCTCCCGCTGCTTGTCGCTGCAATTGTATTTTCAATTTGGGGCGTATCGGTCTATCTGCGCTGTTTGGACTATGTGTTGCGCCGCCGCCTTGTTGCCATCGCCACCATCTGCGCCCTGTGGATGATCGAAGTCATTCTCAAGTACAAGTCGTTCACGCCGTTCTATGCCACCGTGCTGTGGTACCTGTACTACGTGCCCATGACGCTCATTCCGCTGCTCTACCAGTTGTGTGGTCTGCGCCTTGCGGGCCTGGAGCAACACCGCCTGGGTCGCCGCTACTGCGCTGCGCTGTGGATTATGGCTATCCTGCTTATCGGATTTGTGCTCACCAACGATTTTCACCAGCAGGTCTTCCACTTTGACCGTACAAACGACACCTGGAGCAACGATTACACGTACGGCTGGGGTTATTTCGCCGTCCTCGTGTGGACGGCCTTTAACTTTGTGGCCTTTTTTATCCTGGTGGGCCGGTCCTCGTCCTTTCGCATCCAACGTTTCTCGGGCACGGCGGCGCTCGTGCTGCTGGGCGGCGCGTTCTTTGCCATCTCATATGCGTTGCGCGTGCCCTGGGCATGGAGGCTCAACTTCTCGCTCGTCTATTGCGTCTTGTGCGTGGTGGCGATGGAAATCTGTCTCGATTGCGGTGTCGTTCCGTCATATCACGACATCGCCGGCATTTTCGACACCTTGCCGCTTGACCTCAAAGTTCTAACGCGCGACCTGCAGGAAGTCTATGCCACGCCAGTGTCAAAGCCAATGCCGGTAGGCGTGCGCGAGGAGTTGCGGACCCAGGCGCACAGCCGCGCCCATGCCTTTGCCGTGGCGTCCGATCCCGATGTGATGTACCGTGCCTTTCCACTGCTGGGCGGATCGGCCCTGCTTGCCCAAGACGTGTCGGATCTCAACGAGCTTAACCGTGAACTGGCACATCGTCGTATGGAGCTGCAGCGTCAAAACGAGCTGCTCGCTGCCGACTACGACCTTAAGACGCACCTGGCAGATCAAGAGGCCGAGACCTTGCTGGTTCAAGACGTGGATCAGGCGCTTGCCCGCGCGCTCGAAGGGATGTACGACCTGCTGAGCTCGCTGCCGCCGTTGACCGATGAATCGTCTTC
>USOG01000070.1 GCA_900556365.1 uncultured Collinsella sp. | reverse complement strand
CTGTACGACGTCACGGGCGGCAGCATTTCGCTCGACGGCATTGACGTGCGCGACATGACCCTTTCCGAGCTGCGCCGTCGCATTGGTTACATCCCGCAGCAGGGGCGTCTGTTCTCGGGCACTGTCGAGAGCAACCTCAAGTTTGCCGGCGACATGGTAAGCGATGACGACATGCGCCAGGCCGCGCGCATCGCCCAGGCCGAGGACTTTATCGCCGAACGCGAGGGCGGCTACGACTCCCCCATCAGCCAGGGCGGCTCCAATGTTTCGGGCGGTCAGCGCCAGCGCCTGGCCATCGCCCGCGCGTTGGCCAAAAAGCCCGAGGTCGTGGTGTTCGATGACTCGTTTAGCGCGCTTGACTACAAGACCGACGCGCGCCTGCGCGAGGAGCTGGCCAAAAACGTCACCGACGCCGCGCTCGTGGTCGTGGCACAACGCATCGCGACCATCATGCACGCCGACCAGATCATCGTGCTCGACGACGGCCACGTGGTGGGCACCGGTACGCACGAGGAGCTGCTGCGCAGCTGCCCGGCGTACCTGGAAATCGCACAGTCGCAGCTTTCCGCCAAGGAGCTGGGACTTACCCAAGAAGAGATTGCAGCCGTCATGGAAGGAGGCGAGCGCTAATGGCAGACGAGACCAAGACCCAAATTCCCAAGCCCACCCGCCAGCGTGGACCCATGGGCCGCATGGGCGGCATGCGCCGTGGCGAAAAGGCCAAGGACTTTAAGGGCACCATGAGGCAGCTGCTCGGCTATATCGGCCAGCACAAGGTTGCCGTGTTTGTCGCCGTCGCCTTTGCCGTATGCTCGGTCATCTTTAACATTGTGGGACCCAAGGTACTCGGCCAGGTTACGACCAAGCTGTTCGAGGGCCTGGTTGCCAAGGTCAACGGCACCGGCGATGTCGACTTTAACTGGATCGCCAAGACGCTCGGCTTTTTGCTCTGCCTGTATCTGGCGAGCTCTGCCTGCAGCCTGATCCAGGGCTGGCTCATGACCGGTGTCACGCAAAAGATCTGCTACCGCATGCGCAAGGAGATTGCCGCCAAGATCGCTGTCGTGCCGATGAGCTACTTCAACGGCCACAGCAAGGGCGACGTGCTCAGCCGCATCACCAACGACGTCGATACGCTGGGTCAGTCGCTCAACCAGAGCGTGACGCAGCTCATCACGTCGGTGACGCAGATTATCGGCGTGCTCGTCATGATGCTGTCGATCAGCCTGCCGCTCACCGGTGTCACCGTGCTCACGCTGCCGGCCGCCGCGATTATCTTAATGGTGATGATTCACTTCTCGCAGCCGTACTTCCGCGAGCAGCAGCAGGTCCTAGGCACCGTCAACGGCATTATCGAGGAGGATTTTGCCGGCCAGAACGTCATTCAGGTGTTCGACCGCGCCGAGGCCTCGATCGAGGAGTTCGACCGTCAAAACGACCGCCTCTTTATTAGTGGCTGGCGCTCGCAGTTCCTGTCGGGCCTGATGATGCCGCTTATGAGCCTGGTGGGCAACATGGGCTACGTGGGCGTCGTCGTGGTGGGCGCACAGCTCGCACTGACCGGCAACGCCACGCCCGGCGACATCCAGAGCTTTATCCAGTACGTTCGCAACTTTACGCAGCCCGTGCAGCAACTGGGCAACGTGAGCAACACGATGCAGTCGATGGCAGCCGCCACCGAGCGCGTCTTTGAGTTCCTGGCCGCGCCCGAGGAGGAGCAGAAAGCCGACGCGCAGATTCCCGAAAAGCGCCCCGGCCATGTGGAGTTTGATCACGTCAAGTTTGGCTATACGCCCGACAAGACCATCATCCACGACTTTAGCTGCGAGGCGCAGCCCGGCCAGACCATCGCCATCGTCGGTCCTACCGGCGCCGGCAAGACCACGCTCATTAAGCTGCTGCAGCGCTTCTACGATGTGGACGGCGGTTCGCTGCGCGTCGAGGGTGTCGACGTGCGCGACTGGGACCGCGCGGCGCTGCGCGGCGAGTTTGCCATGGTGCTGCAGGATACCTGGCTGTTTAACGGCACCATCCGCGAGAACATCCGCTACGGACGCCCCGATGCAAGCGATGCCGAGGTCGAGGCCGCTGCACGCGCCGCACGCTGCGATCACTTTATCCATACGCTCGCCGGCGGCTACGACTTTATGATCAACGAGGAAGGCACCAACCTGTCGCAGGGCCAGCGCCAGCTCGTGACCATTGCCCGTGCCATTTTGGCCGACCGCCCGGCGCTAATTCTGGACGAGGCAACCTCCAACGTTGACACTCGTACCGAGGAGCTTATTCAGCGTGCCATGGATGCGCTGATGCAGGGCCGTACCAGCTTTGTTATCGCGCACCGCCTGTCCACGATCCGCAACGCCGACGTGATCTTGGTAATTCGCGACGGCGATATCGTCGAGAAGGGCACGCACGACGAGTTGCTCGCCCAGGGCGGCTTCTACGCCGATCTGTACAACTCGCAGTTCGACGAGGCGGCGTAAATTCTGTCGCAAGGAACGAATAACGCCCGAGAACGGGGACGCAGGACAATCTGCGTCCCCGTTTTTTTGCTCTGCGGCCCTCGAATTAGCTCTCTTGGGGCCCGATTGACAGCCCCTTCCGGACCCTGTGGCCAAAAAAGGTCAAATATGAGTACTGTTACATTTTTAGTAGCAGCCAAAACCGCCTCAAATGACCTTTTTGCGGCTTCTATACGCCTTCAAATTAATCAAAACGCCCGTCAGTATGCTTCTGTGTGCCAACGTTAATGAACATATTTACTGTAGTGTCTATTATCTTGTAAGCTCGATATGATACTACGCCAGTACCAGTACTCATATTTGCCATTTTTTGCCCACGGGGTATGCCGCAGAAGATCCAACTTGCTCCAGCGTGCCGTACGCCGACCCTCCCCTTCCGGCGAGTGCCGACATTTTCCCAGATAAAACCGACCAAAATAAACCTGTCCCTTTTTGGCAGGTTTTGGGGTGACGAGGGCTTGCACTTTAGCGTGCGACAGCGGATAATGCCGAGCATTCAAGAATTCGCCAATTGTTGCCGTTAATTGATAAAGGAGGCCCCGTATGGCCATGGAATTCAAGCGCAGGTTGCCCATCCCCATGGAGATCCGCGAGGAAATGCCGCTTTCTGCCGAGCTTACCGCCAAAAAGCAGGCATTTGACGCCGAGGTCGCCAAAGTCTTTACCGGCGAGGACGCACGTAAGGTGCTCATCATCGGCCCATGCTCTGCCGACCGCGAGGATTCGGTGCTTGAGTACATGAACCGACTGGCCAAGACCGCCGAGGAGGTCAAGGACAAGCTCATCATCATTCCGCGCGTCTACACCAACAAGCCGCGCACCAAGGGCACTGGCTACAAGGGCCTGCTGCACAACCCCGACCCCGAGGCGCCCGATGACCTGCTCGAAGGCGTTAAGGCCATCCGCCACATGCACCTGCGCGTTATTGAGGAAACGGGTTTCTTCACCGCCGACGAGATGCTCTATCCGTCCAACTACCAGTACCTCGTCGACCTGCTGAGCTACGTTGCCGTGGGTGCGCGCTCGGTCGAAAACCAGGAGCATCGCCTGGTGTCGAGCGGCATTTCGGTACCCGTCGGCATGAAGAACCCTACTGCCGGTTCCACCACCGTCATGCTCAACTCCATCTACGCCGCCCAAGCGCATCAGAGCTTTATCTTCCGCAACTGGGAGGTCGAGTGCGACGGCAACCCGCTCGCGCATGCCGTCATGCGCGGCTACATTGGCCTCGACGGCCGCACCTACCCCAATTACCACTACGAGCACCTGGAGCGTCTGGCCGAGCGCTACACCGAGCATGCCGGCTACGCCAACCCGGCAGCGGTTATCGACTGCAACCATGACAACTCGGGCAAGCGTCCGCTGGAGCAGTATCGCATTTGCAAGGAGGTGCTCGACAGCTGCCGCCGTAACGAATCCATCTCCAAGCTGGTCAAGGGCTTTATGATCGAGTCCTACCTTGAGGACGGCAACCAGCCGGTTGACGGCGGCGTCTTTGGCAAGTCGATCACCGACCCATGCCTGGGCTGGGAAAAGACCGACTATCTGATCCACGAGATCGCAGAGCGTATTTAGTTACGCGAGCCGCATCTGGACAATCTGACGTTCAACTTCAAGGGCGCGACCAGAAGGTCAGCGCCCTTTCGTTTCACGTCACCTTGTCTCAAATGCGACCCGCTCGCTGTCCGTCCTCTACCTGCGGCGTTGTCTTGCTCCGGATGCGGCAGTTGGGGACGTTCCTTTCCTGCCGGCAGTCTGGGACATTCCTTGGGGCAGTCGTTGGGGACGCTCTTGTTTGGCTAGTTGTTTAAGAACGTCCCCAATGACTACCCCTCGCGTATCGTATGCGCGCCGGGCTTCGGAGGCCAGGCGCACTCTGTTAAACATGCCCTCGGGGCGCACGTTTCCTTTCGAGTCGATCATACAAGCCCCCAATCCGTTCGGTTTCCCCAGATTGTGAGCCCGCACACCCAAGTCGCCCATCCCGCCGTTCAGCTGAAACCACCTGCCAAAAAGGGACAGGTTTATTTTGGTAGGTTTTATCTGGGCAAACGCCAGCCGCCGCGAGGGAGCGGCCTTCCCTCGCGGCGGTCTTCTAGCAGTAAAACCAAGTGAGTAGACTTTTTGCAGGAGACCAAGCATGCCCCAAAACGCCGCGGCTCTGACCTGCGGTTTTATCAATCATTTGTCACGATGTGCTCGGTAAGTTCAAAAAAGTCTACTCACTTGCATCTGCCCATCACCTTTGTGGTGGTTTGGAGCTCTCCGCGGCGGGATGCTAGACTTGCGGCGTATACATTCGCGCCAAAACACGGGTCGCACGCAAGAAAGGAGATGCCATGGCGCCTATCGCACCGCTCAAGATGCTCGTCGCTCCTGCCGCCAAGGCCATCGTCCGCCTGAGCGACTCGCTTACCTACGACGATGTCCCCTGCGCCGCCAAGGTGCGCCCGGACAGTCGCCCATACCTGGGCCATGTTCCCTACTTTGCGCCTAAGCTCGTTTCCGATCCCGAGCACCGCGAACAGTAATCCAAAATGCACCAAGCGCTGCGCAACTCGCGGCGCTTACTGTTTCGGTCCAAAGAAACCTATCCCCCGTGCACCAACGCCGGGATTGTCGACGCTTCGGCCGCGGCGCGATATGAGGCGCGAAACCTCGCCCAATAACAGGCCAATCACTACGCCCGCGAGAATCGGCAACTTTGCCATCTCGGCAGGTGAGCTGTTGAGCGGCACAATCGTAGCAACAATCGAAAGCACGAGCTCCACCACGGGAATCGCAAGCGCCGCCGCGAGCACCTTGCCCTCGAAAGGCGCACGGAACACACGCGAGCGATTATCGTGCTTGCGCAGACGCCAAAACGCTGGAAACATGGGGATATAGCTCATGAGCAGAAAGACGACGTTCATCGAGAAGAAGACCCAAAAGACGTCGGAACCCTCACCCAGCGGAATCTGGAGCAGCAGCACCAGGCTGGCGAAACAGCCGTTAATGAGCGCCGAGCCGTTGGGCATGCCGGTCTTTTTGGACACCAACGCAAAGGGACGCGGCATGTTGCCATGGCGCGCGGCATAGCTCGCTACGTTGTTGACGCCAAAGCTCCAGCAGATCATATTGGCGAACAGCGTCACCAAAAAGGCCACGCCCACGACCATCGTCAGCGGGTGGGTGCGCCCCACCATAGCGGCGACTGCGTCCACAATGCCCGAATCGAGTGAAAGCTGCTCGGTGGGAACCGCGGCTCCAATGCCAATGCCGCAAATGATGTAAATTGTCGCAATGGCCACGCCACCGGCAATAACCGCCTTGGGGATATCGCGCGACGGGTTCTTCATCGTGCTGGCAAAGGTCGCGACCACTTCGAAGCCCATAAAGTTGAACAGGATAATCGATAGGTACGTCAACGAATTGGTGTCGCCCAGATCTGGAATGAAGGTCTTAAACGACATGTCGTTGGCAAAGCCGTTATTGCAGGCAAACCAAATGCCGACGATTCCCACCACAGCGGTAATGAGCACCTTGATGACGGCGCCGCCGTCCATGACCCAATCGGCCTCGGCAACCGGCTGCATTGCCATGACCGTGACGCCCCACACAAAGGCAATCTCGATGGCAATTCGGATCCCGAGTGAAAACTCGATACCCCACACCGCATTAATGACACTGGGGAACATGCAGGCGATACTTGCCACCCACAGCGGAAAGTTAACCCAGTAGCACCAAGAGCAACGGGCGCCCCAACGGTCGCCCAGGCCCAAGCGAACCCAATCGTACAGGCCGCCCTCGGAATCAAACGCCGTACCCAGCTCGGCCACCACCAGGCCATAGGGAAGTAAAAACGTGATGATGAGGAAGATCCACCAGAAGAACTGCACGTTGCCCATGGCAGATGCCGGAGCCGCCGCCTCGATGGTAAATACGACGCAGATAACCGAAAGGATGACCTCGATCAGGGAGAACTTTTTACCTGCCATGGCACGCTCCCCCATCAGCAAAAAGGATGGCATCTGTACCGAAGGCGCAGCCCAAGGTAGGGTTGCAGGCCGCGTCACCGGTACAGGTGCCATCCCAAAGAGAGGAGAGGATGCAGTTGTTGGACCAACGCTCGCGAAACAGGCGCGTGTAGATAACGATACGCTGGTACATAGATACTCCGATCAAAACGGTCGCGCTCGCAACCGGGAACTTTCGGCAATTGAAGACGCGTCTGACCTGGGAAATTCAAGCGAACAATTGGCCTAACCCGCAAAAAATCCCAGGCCAGACGCGTATTCAATCAAAGAAAAAAGGCACTCCGATGTGGAGGCAACGGAGTGCCCAAAGAAAACCCAACCGACCAAGACATCAAGCAAATCAACCATCAATGCCCCGAGATGGACCGATCCGCCGATTGTCCAATTGATCGGCTGGGTTTTCGAGGTGCGGCAGATTGCCCTGAAAGAGGAGGGCATAGACCTTAAGGGTCATGCCCGACGATTGAAGGGCAAGGTGCCGTGCCTCAGGAAGCCAGACGATTAAGCGGACGGCTCCTGCTGCGTAATGCAGTGGATATTTCCGCCGCCGAAGACGACCTGCTCGGACTGAACGCCGACGCACTTGTAGACGCCCTCGCCCCAGACCTCGTCATAGATCTTCTGGAGCGTGTCAACGGCCAGCTGGTCGT
>USOG01000069.1 GCA_900556365.1 uncultured Collinsella sp. | reverse complement strand
AGGAAGCGGCGGGCGATGAGGTCGTAGAGCTTGCGCTGGCCACCGTCGAGCGTGGACGGATCGCCCTCGCCCGTGGGATAGATAGGCGGGTGGTCGGTGGTCTCGACCTTGCCGCGCGTGGGCTTCATGGGACCGGCGAGCACCTTTTTGCACACCGGCGCCAGCGCCGGGTTGATCTTTGCCAGATCGCTCACCACGGCGCCCAGATCGAGCGTCGCAGGGTACACGGTATTGTCGACACGCGGGTAGCTGATGAGACCGGCCATGTAGAGGGACTCGGCGATGCGCATCGTACGCGCAGGCGAGATACCCTCGGCTGCGGCGGCAGCCTGCAGCGAGGTGGTCGCAAACGGCGTAGGCGGTTGCTGTTTGCGCGAGCGCTTGGTCACCGCGGCGACGGTTGCCGTCTTGACACCGTCGACGTTACCATACGCCGTCTCGGCAGCATCCTTGTCGGTAAAACGCGTCGTCTTGTGCGCGATCTTAAAGCGGTCGTCCTCGGCAGCGCCCTGCGCGGCACCCATGCCGCGAATCTGCCAATAATCCTCGGGCACAAACGCCATGCGCTCGCGCTCGCGCTCGACCACCAAGGCGAGCGTCGGGGTCTGTACGCGGCCGGCGGAGCGCACGTTGCCAAAGCCGCCGAACTTGGCGAGCGTCAGGTAGCGCGTGAGCACCGCGCCCCAAATGAGGTCGATGTGCTGGCGGCTCTCGCCGGCGTCGGCCAGGTTCTGGTCAAGCGAGACAAGGTTATCGAAGGCCTGCGTGATCTCAGCCTTGGTAAACGAAGAATACTGAGCTCGAGCGACCGGCAGGTCGGGCGCCACCTCGCGCACCTTATTGAGGGCGTCCGAACCGATCAGCTCGCCCTCACGGTCGAAGTCCGTGGCGATGATGACACTGTCAGACTTTTTGGCGAGGTTCTTGAGCGAGCGGATGAGCTCCTTCTCGGCCGGCAGCTTAATGACGGGCGCCCAGGTGAGATATGGCAGGCTCTCGAGCTTCCAGCCCTTGATGGAGATACCGTCGGCAAGAAACGGCTTGCGTTTGGTGTCGTAGGGCGGACGAGCCAGGCCATCGGGTATGTCGGCCGGCAGCACCTCGCCGTCCTCGGTGACCGAATACCAGCCCAACTTTTTATCGAACAGTACACTGTCGCAAAAATCGGGTGCAAGGATGTGACCGGCAAGGCCGATCGTCACGCACTCCTCGCCCTTCCACTCAAAACGGTAGATGGCGGTGTTGTATACCTTGTCCTTTTTGGGCTTGCCCGTGGACAGGCGCTCGGCGATCTGACGCGCGGCGTCGTTTTTCTCGGCGATGATGAGCTTCAAAAGAGGCTCCTATCTCGTATCTCTGCAGCTGCGCCCGCACTTGCAGCGGCCGACTTACGCCCTTGCTTGCTCAATCTGCCCGATGAGCCAATCGCACCAGGCATCCATGCCCTCGCCCTTGCGTGCACTCACGGCAAACCGCGGCGCCTGCGGATTGAGGTCATCGAGTGTCTTAGTATACCTATCCATGTCAAAATCGAAAGCCGGGGCCACATCGACCTTGTTGAGCAGCTGCGCGCCGGCGTGCTGGAAAATACCCGGGTACTTGATAGGTTTGTCGTCGCCCTCAGGCACCGAAAGAATCATGATGGATAGGTTCTCGCCCAGGTCAAAGTCGACCGGGCAGACCAAGTTGCCCACGTTTTCGATAAAGATGACATCGATGTTTTCGAGCCCGACGGCCTGATCGAACGCGTCAACGGCCTCCATGATCATGTTGCCCTCGAGGTGGCACAGGCCGCCCGTATTGATCTGAATGGCGGGCATGCCGGCTTCCTTCATGGTGATGGCGTCGACGTCCGAGGCGATATCGCCCTCGATGACGGCGCAACGTAAGTCCGCCTTGTCACGCAGGCGCTCATTGGTACCCAAGATCGTGGTGGTCTTACCCGAGCCCGGGCTCGACAGCACGTTGATCACAAAGGTATTCGTCTCTTTAAATCGCTGACGCAGCTGATCTGCCAGGCGTTCGTTGCGCGACAAAATCGGCGATGCGATATCAATCGTTTTCTCGGCCATACTCGGCACTCCTTACTTCTGCCATTTGGGGACGGGGTAAAAATGGTAGATTTCGTCGTTGACATATACCGCTTTGCCTGCTTGCACACATCAAAATGAAATGTCAAGCTGCCCGGCACATCTATTTCTACCACTTATACCCCGTCCCCAAATGGCAGGCTGGTTAATTGTCGGGAGTTTCGACCTCGATGCTGGCGATGTCGAGCTCGCGGCCGTGCAGCAAGCGCACGTTGGCGCCTCCACAGTGGGGGCAGCGACAGTGAAAACGATCATGCTCGAAAACCTCGCCGCAGTCCAGACACTCGCTTTGCGGATGAATCTCTTCTACAGCGAGCTCGCAGCCTTGCGTGAGCGGATCCTCGTCGCGAAACGTCTCCCACGCAAAGTCGAGCGCCTCGCGCACAACTTCGGTCATATCCCCGATACGCAGCGTTACCAAAACGGCGCGCGAGGCCCCTGCCCCACGCGCCGCGCGAATCACTGTATCGAGTATGCCGTTGACAATGCCAACCTCATGCATACCGATTTACTCCTCGTCGTCCTCGTCATCCGAGAACAGGTCCAGACGGCTCACGAACAGGCCCTTCTTGCCCTCGCGCGCGGTAATGACCACGCGGGCGATGGCAAGCGAGATCTCGTAGAGCGAGAGCAGGGCGCCGTACATAAGGCCCAGCGTGACGGGCGAACCGTCGGGCGTGATCACAGCCGAACCCACGAGCAGGCCCACGTACACGTAGCGCCAGGCGCTGCGGAAGGCCGCATAGGACACAATGTGAAAGACAGACAGGTAGAAGATGATGAGCGGAAGCTCAAACGCCACACCAAAGCCGATCATAAAGAGCAGCTCCATGTTGACATAGTTCTCCAGATCGGGCCACGCCGTGGCGACGGCCGAGGTCTCGCCGATGAGCCACTCAAAGCCTGCCGGGATAATGATGAAGTAGCAAAAGATTGCGCCCAGGAAGAACAACACCGTCGAGGCGAGCACCGTGGGCACGACCCACTTGCGCTCGTTGGGGCGAAGCGCCGGCAGGAAAAATGCCAGAATCTGCCAGATGATCATGGGCGTGCACATGACCATGGCCATCTTGATGGCCAGCGAGAAGCGCAAGCCAAAGCCGCCGAGCGTGGTGGTGATGTAGAACTTACCATCCGGCACAAAGGAGCGGATGGGATCTTTCAGGATGTCGAGCACCACGGGCGTGGCGAAATACAGCACGATAGCTGCGGCAAACACCGAGACGACCACGATGGTCAGGCGGCGACGGAGCTCTCCCAGGTGATCGAAGAGCGGCATACGCGCAGGTCCGATAGGCATTACTCATCGCCTCCCTTCGGGGCGTCGGCGGCAGCGGCGTCGTCCTCGGCCTCGAGTTCGCGAGCGAGCTGGTCGACGACGGCCTTGCGCTTGCGGGGACGACGGGCGTAGAGATCAGCCGTCGTGGGTTCTGCCGGCTCGGGCTCGGGCTCCGGCTCTGCAGCAGGCTCGGACTCGGCGGCGGCATCGGCAGCTGCAACGGGTCCAGCCGCAGTGACAGCACCCTCGGCATTGGTGTCCTCGGCAGCGCCTTCGCCCTCGGTGGCACCCTCGCTCGCAGCCTTCTCGGCGGCAAGGCGGGCACGGCGCTCGGCAAAGGTCTCCTTCTTTGCGGGCGCAGCCGTCTTGACGGCATCATCGTCCGCATCGGAATCGTCATCGACGGCAGCCTTCTTGGGCTTGACCGGAGCCGAGGCGGCCTCGCTTACCGGGTCGATAATCTCGGACTGAACAACCGCCGTCATCTTTTCCTGCGTCTCGCGGAACTGACGGATGGCACGGCCGATCGTGCGGCCCATCTGCGGGAGCTTATCCGGGCCAAACAGCAAAAAGCCGAAGACCACGATGATCGCGAGCTCACCCTCTCCAATACCAAACACACATACCTCCAAGGCTCGATGTGAGTCGAGCCCGCACCGCGCCATTCGGCCGGAACTCGTCTATTCATTCGGTCAAGTATAGCGCCCGGACGCCAAAACGTCCGAGCGCATCACAAACATATGCCAAACGGCATGCCCTTTTGGGGGCAAAGATTATGCAGCGGCGATCGAAATCTCCTGGTCGACACCCAACAGCTGAACCACGCGCATCACCGGGGGCTGCACATTGGTGCAGCTAAAGCGCTTGCCGTGGTCGACCGCGTGGTGCGCGGCGCCCACGAGCACGCCAATGCCCGTCGAATCGATGTAGCTCACCTGGGCAAAATCGAGCTCAACGGCCTCAGTGGGCTGCTCGAGCGCCAGGTCGATGGCATTGCGCAGGCTATCGGCGTTAGAAATATCGATCTCGCCGGTTACCTTAATGGTGTAGAGCTCTGGCGTGGGGTTGGTGGAAATACCCAAATCCATAAATACGCTCCTTTACGTATCGAAAGTGCGGATAGTACGGGAAGCCGCGCGTTAGGCGCGCTCGGCACGAGCAAGCTCGGCAGCGACAAGCTTAACGGCCAGCACCAGCACATCGAGCGCGGCCTCCAGGTCCTCGACCGTGGGATAGCTCGGCGCGATGCGGATGTTGGTGTCGCGCGGGTCCTTGCCATAGGGCCAAGTGGCACCGGCCGGCGTGAGCTTGACGCCCAGGTCGGCGCAAAGCGCGGCGACCTTCTGGGCCGAGCCCTCGGGACCATCGAAGCTTACAAAGTAGCCGCCGCGGGGGTGCGTCCAGGTGGCACAGCCCGTGTCGCCCAAGCCCTCGGTGAGCTTGCGCTCGACGGCCTCAAAGCGCGGACGCAGGAACTCGGCATGCTTTTTCATGTGCTCCTTGACCGCCTCGATGGTGGGAAGGAAACGCACGTGACGCAGCTGGTTAAGCTTGTCGGCGCTGATGAGGCCGGCCTTCAGGCACTTGGAGAACTCGGCGATGACCGCGGGGCTCGCACCGATAAAGCCGATGCCGGCGCCCGGGAAGGTGATCTTGGACGTCGAGGCAAAGGCCACCACGCGGTCCTCGGTGCCCGCCGCGCGAGCGAGGTCAAAGATGTTTGCGAGCTCGTCAGTCTCGTCGTACAGGTCGTGCACGCAGTAGGCGTTGTCCCAGAAGATGCGGAAATCGGGCGCGGCCGTGGGCATCTCGACCAGGCGACGCACGGTGTCCTCGCTAAAGGTGATGCCCGTGGGGTTGGAATACTTGGGCACGCACCAGATGCCCTTAATGGAGTCGTCGGCGGCAACGAGGTGCTCGATCTCGTCCATGTCGGGGCCGTTGTCGGTCATCGCGACGGGGACGTTCTCGATGCCCAAGTCGGCGGTGATACCAAAGTGGCGATCGTAGCCGGGAACGGGGCACAGGAACTTGACCTTCTTGCCGTCGTGCGCGGCCTCGTAGGCGTCCCAGGGCTCGCTGCCGCACGAGCCACAGCGCCAGAACATGCCGGCGATGTCATGCTCGATCAAAAGGCTCGACGAACCCAGCACGAGCGTCTGCTCGGCGGGACAGCCCAGGAACTCCCCTGCCAACTTGCGTGCCGAGGGAATACCCTCAAAACAGCCGTAGTTGGAACAATCGACGTTGCCGTCGTGCAGATCGGCGTCGGCATTGAGGATATCGAGCATGGGGCGCGAGATGTCCACCTGGGAGGGCGACGGCTTGCCGCGCGCCATGTCGAGCGCCAGGCCCTTGGCCTTGACCTCGGCGACCTCGGCTTTGAGCGCCTCGATGGCGGCATCGAGTTCGGTGGTTTCCATCTTCTGGTAGATCGTCTGCATGGGGTGCGACCTTTCGCGAAGCGGTATGTTGCAGTTCGTCTAAGTATAGACCGCCACCGCCGCAACGTTATGAAGCCGTGATAGATTAAGTCCATCGCAATAAATTACGAATCGCCGCGCATGCCGGCGTGGGGCGCCCAAGGAGGCACTATGGAGTATGGAACGTTCCAGGCCGAGGAATTCGGCGACCTGCAGCGCCTGGTCGACGGACTGTTTTACGACCGCCACGCCATCGACCGCCTGGATCTGATCGTACAGGCCGAGATCTTGGACCTCGCGCCCGACCTCATGGAAATCGTCAACCTTTTGCCGCCCGGCTACTACGACCGCCAATCGCTTTGCGACCAGCTCAACTCCGCCTTGGCCGCCCACGGCTGGGGCGCCGTCTACGGAACGGTGGAATAAGCCTCGAGGCCGACGATTTGGCCCGTTTCCCGACCCTGGCGAGGCTTGTTTTAGGGCTTGTGGCCAAAAAAGGGCAAATATGAGTACTGTTACCTTTTTAGTAGCAGCGTTTCTTGGTCGAAATCGGCAAAACTCGACTTGAAACTCCCTAATCACCGTCAGCTAGCGCCAAATTGGAAGTCGATGGTCGCTCATTAACGTACAGTTCTTATAACTTTGTTCATTATTTTCCGCACCTAAAATGATACGCCGTTTGTGACAGTACTCACAAACGGCGTTTTTTGACCACGGGGGTATCTGACAGGGGGCCAGTAGCGCTCGGATCCGAGTTTCGAACGCATCCAAACCGGTTCTGGTGTCTGTTTTCGAGCTTTTACTCGCCCCTGGGCGCGGGATGCTTGCAGACAACACTCATGTAGATCATGCCGAGCACGGCAGCGGTGACCGAACCGGCAAGGATGGCGGCCTTGGCAGCCAGAACCTCAAACTGGGCCGTCGGAAAGGCAAGGCCGCTAATGAGAATCGACATGGTAAAGCCGATGCCGCCCAGAATGCCCACACCGGCAATCATGTGCCAGTTGACGTTATGCGGCAGCTCGCAGGCCTTGAGCTTGACCAAGGCGAACGTCATGCCAAAGATGCCGATCGGCTTGCCCAGCAGCATGCCAAAGTACACGCCGAGTGTCACCGGGTCGGTGAGCAACGTGCTCATATCCACGCCTACCAGGCGAACCTGTGCGTTCACGAACGCAAAGATCGGCAGAATCACAAAGTTGACCGGCGTGGAGATCAGACGTTCCATGCGGATGAGCGGCGGGGTCACGCGGTGCATGACGCGCTCGACCTTGGTGGTCGAGACGGTAAAGTCATGCTGGCCCAGGATGTGTGCCTCGTCGTCGTAGCGGTCATCGAGCAGCGGCAGGCACTCCCCCAACCAATCGGTAAGGCTGTCGAGCTTAACACCGCACTTGGCCGGGATGGTAAAGGCCAAGATGACGCCAGCAAGCGTGGCATGTACGCCACTCTTGAACATGCAGAACCACAACAGCAGGCCCAGTACCGAATACGGGGCAAGGCGGTAATGCTGCGTCTTGTTGAGCCACACGAGCGCGCAGGTCACAAGCGCGGC
>USOG01000068.1 GCA_900556365.1 uncultured Collinsella sp. | reverse complement strand
AAGTAAAAACCCAGGACGGTCGTCAAAAAGACGAGGGACTTGGCGGGTGCAAAAAGCAGCGCGATACCAGCAATGAACGCCACGACGCCCGTGATGGCGTAGATCCAGCGCACGGCCTTGACGGCTTTGCCCGCCATGCTTTTCTCGTCAAATCCAAACTGGCTCGATTTTTGGTCATCGTTCTTAAAGATGCCCATAATGTCTCCTTTCCGTGCGGCGCACGTCGCGTTCATTGCTCTCCGTGCGGCGTACGCCAAAAGTGTTGCAACAAGTATCGCCCAAGGGCGCCGATGCATGGGGCGGGAAGGACGAATTGCCGTCCCACATTCCCGAATTGTTACTTTTGTTCCCGCTCCAGTGAGGATTAATCAACAATTGTAGAACATTACGCCGCTGTATGTAATTGCCTAGGTTTTAGGTTAGATTCTCCTAAGGACAATTGGCTTGTATTGGGGGTCCCTATGAACGAAGCAGTTCCCGCGGCGCCGGTAAGCGCCGAGTCGATGGCAAAGCAGGGTTGCGAAAAGCTCGGCTTGAACGCGTTTGATGCGTTGGTTCGCCGCGCCCGTACGTGCCGCCGCTTTGACGAATCCATGCGCGTGCCGCGCGAGTTTTTGCTCGAGCTGGCGGAGCTGGCGCACCTGACTCCCTGTGGTGCCAATGCTCAGCGTCTTCGTTTTCATGTGGTGAGCGGTGCCGAGGATTGCGCGCGTGTATTTGATGAGCTTGCATGGGCTGGCGCGCTTAAGGATTGGCCGGGTCCTGCCGAGGGCGAGCGTCCGACCGGCTACATCGCGATTTTGGCCGAGCGCGCCGTTCCGGGTAAGCCCGCTGCTCCCATTACCGAGGTCGACACGGGCATTGCCGCACAGACGATGATGCTCGCCGCCCGCAGCGCCACGCCCGAGGTGGCAGCCTGCATGTTCAAGGCCTTTATGCCCCGCGCGATCGATGCCATGGGGCTCGATAACGACAGGTATGAGCTCAAGCTGATCATGGCGTTTGGCGTTCCGGCCGAGACTCAGGTGGTCGATGCGATCGATTCCAACCCCGACGGCTCAATTAATTACTGGCGTGACGAGGCGCAGGTGCACCACGTGCCCAAGCGTCCGCTTGCCGACGTGCTGGTGTAGCTGAGCGTCGCCGCGGTGTGATCCGGCGGTGAACCACCACAAAGGTACCTGTCCCCTTTGTGGTGGTACGAGGGGAGGGTGTGTGGCAGATCTGTATTTGGTGCGGCATGGGCAGACTGAGCTCAATGTGCAGAGCATTTTGCAGGGCTGGCACGATTCGCCGCTTACGGCGCGCGGGCGCGAGCAGGCGCTGACGGCGCGTACGGCGTTTGCGGCGCGTGGCGTGGCCTTTGATCATGTGTATTCCTCGCCGTTGGGCCGGGCGCGGCATACGGCCGAGCTTATCGTTGGCGAGGGCCGTTCCATTGAGCTGGTCGATGACCTGCGTGAGTGGCATTTTGGCTCGCTGGAGGGCACATCAAATCGCGAGATGCCGCCGCAGCCCTGGGGCGATTATCCGGTGGCCTTTGGCGGCGAGTCGGAAGTGCAGCTTCAGTCGCGCATGGTCGCGGCGCTGTCCTGCATCATGGCCAGGTCGCAGCACGACTGCGTGCTGGCGGTTTCCCACGGCTCAGCCTGCCAGGAGTTTCTTGAGTATGTGACTGGCGAGGGAGAGCTACCCGACAACGGTGCCGTGCTTCATTTTGGCTATTGCGACGGGGCGTTTTCGCTCTTGGGTTGGTAACGAACGAAAGGACCCCTATGAATAAAGATCTGTATCTGGTCCGTCATGGACAGACGATATTTAATCTCAAGCGCATTATTCAGGGCTGGAGTGACTCGCCGCTTACGCAGTTGGGATGCGACCAGGCGGCGCGTGCCGGCATGTTTTTGCGTGCGCGCGGCATTGAGCCCGATCATGCCTACACCTCCACACTTCATCGCACCGAACAGACTATCGCCAACCTGTGGCCGGGCTTGGCGTACGAGCGTCTGGACGGCCTGCGCGAGTGGTTCTTTGGCGACTTTGAGGCCGAGCGCGTGATGCTTATGCCCGAGCGCCCGTGGCGCGATTTCTATCGTCAGTTTGGCGGCGAGGGCCAGATGCAGGTGCGCGAGCGCATGGTGGCGACGCTGACCGAGCTTATGCAGCGTCCGGACCATGCGTGCGTGCTCGCGGTAAGTCATGGCTCGGCTATCAAGGAGTTTATGGATCACGTGAAGGGCGCGGCGGCAGACGAGCGCGACCGTGTGCCGGGCAACTGCTCAGTGCTGCACTTTGCGTTTGACGACGAATCCGACACGTTTGAGCTGATTGAGATTTTTACGCAGGAGGATTACGCACGCGAGCTGGGCCTTGAACCGCTTGTGGCTACTGCAGGTCCGCGGCGCGGGTAGCGCGGGCGTGGCGACGCAGGTCGCCGACATAATTGCTCCATGCGAAAGGGGTGGGGATACATGTGCATGTATTGCATCCCCGCCCCTTGTTTGTTGAGCTGCCGATTATTGTGCTGCGCGGTCTGGTCTTGCTAGAACCGTGCGATTTGGTGGGTGAGCAGACCCGTCGGAACCTGCGGCGCGGCGCCGCTGACCTGCGCGGCGGGGAAGAGCACGGCAACGGTAAAGTTGAACGGCTCCTTGCCGGTGTACGTTCCGGCGGCACGGGCCTCATCGGCCAGCAGCTGCGACGCCCCGGTCAGAGCGGCGGCGTAGACGGGGTCGTCGGCCAGTGCCGGCTCCGGCGCCTGGTCGAGCATGGCACGGATGGCGGCAACGGCGTCCTCGCGCTTGACCTCCCACACGCGGTGCGTAATGCCCGCGGGATCGGTGATGGCGTAGAGCGAGGCGCCCTCTTTGGCAGCGCCCAGGATGATGTCCATGACGGGCGACGCCTCGTAGGCGAGCGACACGGGGCGCGGCTGCACCTTAAGTTCGGCGATTGCACGGGCGGCTGTGGCCGCATCTGCGGCGGCCGCGTCGTCGCCCGCCAGCACACCGACCGGGCAAATCGCCACAACGCCCGTCACGCGCCCCGGCTCGCCCGAGCATTCGTACACGTAATACGCCGCACCTGGGTCCTTGAGCATCAGGCCATCGGCAATGGCTCCGCGCAGAGCATCGTTGCCGCTCAGGATACCGCCCATCGCAGGCAGCGCTTCGAGCACGCGGTCCTGAGCCGGTCGGATGCAGGGAAACGGAAGAGCTTTCATGGACGGTCCTAACGTGCGAGTCGGTTTGTTCGCGGCTTATTATGCCTCAACTTGGCCGCTCGCGTCCCAGAGCACGTTATCGGCGAGCGCGATGAGCACCTGCTGACAACGAACGATATCGGCGTGGGGCACATATTCGTTGGGCTTGTGCGCGAGCGCGAGCGACCCGGGACCGTAGCTCATGCAATTGCGGTTACCTGTCTTGCCGGCAATGACGGCGGTGTCGGTGTAGCCGGTAAAGAAGCCGACGGTCGTGTCCTCGTCCGTCACGTCATCGGCGGCACGCTTGAGCGCGGCAAGAAAGGGAGAGCCTGGGTCGCGCTCGATGGCAGGGCGATCGCCCGTCACGGTATAGCTTCCATGGCAACCGGGAACCGCGGCTTCGGCAGCGGCAATGGCCTGCTCCACCATGCGAATTGCGGCGGTCGTATCGGTCGGCGGGGTCAGGCGCATGTCGACCCAGACTTTGACGTGGTCGGGCACGACGTAGGGACGGTAGCCGCCCTCCATCTGTCCAAATGTGATGGTCGAAGGCCCCAGCTCATCGTGCACGGGCAGCGCCGCGAACGCATGGCGCAGCGCGCAGACGACCTCGGCCATGGCGGCGATGGCATCCGCGCCCTTCCAGGGCTGGCTCGCATGCGCCGTCACGCCAGCCATTTCAATCTCGAACCACGTACGCCCCTTGTGCGCCACCTGGATCTGTCCGTCGGTGGGCTCGGTGTCCAGCACCCATTCACGCGAGCCGACCCAGCCGGCATCGATGGCTGCCTCGGAGCCTCGCATAAAGTCCTCTTCGTCGACCGAGCAGATGAGCGAAAAGCCGCGTCGGGGCAGCGCGCCCTCTGCCGCTACGCGCTCGAGTGCGTGGACAAGTGCGGTAATGGCGCAGGCCAGTCCGCCCTTCATGTCGCAGGCGCCACGGCCGTAGAGTTTATCGTCACGCACGATTGCTCCGAGCGGCGCAATGTCCGCATCCCAGCCATCACCCAAGGTAACGGTATCCATATGGCAGATATAGACCAGCCGCGGCTCGTCGCTTTGGCCCGGCACAGTGACCATAAGATCGCGGCGCCCAGGGAGTACTTCGAGCTCTGCAATCTGCACGGCATCGAGTACCGGATGGCTCAGCTGCGCCAACCGTTCCTCAACCAACGCTTTGATATAGCGCTCAATCTCGTCCTCATACGCGCCCGGGTCTGAGCTGTCGATCCGCACAAGCTCCTGCGTAAGCCGCCAAGCAAAATCTGTATCAACCATAGGCACCTCACAGATAGTTAGGTCAACATACAGATTGTATGCCAAGAAGCGGCTCGGTGCATTTAATGGAGCGCTCACAAAAACGGGGGCGCCTCTCGTGCGAAAGGCGCCCCCGCGGGCATTCAATGTCGGTGACGGGCAGGCCACATAGGGAACTGCCCGTCAGATCAGCCGGCGCTATTTGATCACGCGCACGCGATACATCGACGGAATCTGCTTGAGCGCCTCGATGGTGCTGCTGTCCAGGTGCTCGTCCGTGTCGAACATGGTGTAGGCGTTCTCGCCGGCGGACTCGTTGGTCATGCGCTGCACGTTGGCGTTGTCCTTGGCGAGAATTGCCGTGATCTGGCCGATCATGTTGGGCACGTTGGCGTGCAGGCAGGCGATGCGGCTCGCGGCGCGCGCCTTGCCCATGCTGCAGGCGGGGTAGTTGACGCTGTGCGCGATGTTGCCGTTCTCCAGGTAATCCTTGAGCTCACTGATGGCCATGTCGGCGCAGTTGGCCTCGGCCTCGCCGGTGCCGGCGCCCGAGTGCGTGGTGATAAATGTGTTGGGCATCTTGACGGTCTTGGGTGTGGCAAAGTCGCAGCTAAACCAGCTGAGCTTGCCCGCGCGCAGGGCGGCGTCGACGGCGTCTTCGTCAATGATGGTTTCGCGCGCGTAGTTGATGAGCACGGCGTCGGGTGCCAGCAGGTTAATCTGCTCGGTGCTGATCATGCCGATGGTGTCGGCCTTGCTGGGCACGTGCACGGTGAGGTAGTCGCAGTCGCGGCAGAGGTCCTCGAGCGTGCCCACGCGCTGCACCTCGCGGCTCAGCACCCACGCGTGCTCGACGGAAATGAACGGATCGTAGCCGTAGACGTCCATGCCCAGGTCGACGCAGGCGTTGGCGACCTTGGAGCCTACGTTGCCCAGGCCGATGACGCCGATGCGCTTGCCTTTAAGCTCGCGGCCCACAAAGGCCTTCTTGGCCTTTTCGGCATCGACCTGAATCTCGGGGTCGTCGGCGTTGTCGCGCACCCAGTTCATGGACTGCACCACGCCGCGGCTCGAAAGCACCAGCATGCCCAGAACGAGCTCCTTGACGGCGTTGCTGTTGGCGCCCGGGGAGTTAAAGACGACGACGCCCTTCTTGGCGTATTCCTCGACGGGAATGTTGTTGACGCCGGCGCCGCAGCGGGCGATGGCGCGGATGCCCTCGGGCAGCTCGTAGCCGTGCAGGTCGGTCGAGCGCATCAGGATGGCGTCGGCCTCCTCGGCGGTGCTCACAAACTCGTAGCCCTCGCCAAACTCGACTTTGCCGTCTTTGGTGATGTCGTCGATGGTCTTGATCTTGCGCATGGAAAAACTCCTTAGCAGGTTTGTTGAAAACAAGTGGTTTGAAGTGGCTGGTCGGCCCGCGCGTTGCGGGCTAGTTAGATCGCGGACTCAAACTATGCTGCGCTTCGAAGTCCTTCATGTACGTGGCCAGCGCCTGCACGTCCTCCATGGTGACGGCGTTGTACACGCTGGCGCGCATGCCGCCGACGAGGCGATGGCCCTTGACGTTTTGGATCTGGTGCTCTGCCGCGCCCGCGAGAAAGGCGGCGTCGAGGTCGACATCGCCGGTACGGAACGTGACGTTGGCGATGGAGCGACTGTCCTCCTGCGCGGTGCCATGGAACAGCTCGCTGTGCTCGAGCAGGTCGTAGAGCAGGTTGGCCTTGGCCCAGTTGCGCTCGGCCATGGCGGCAAGTCTGCCGGTCTCCTCGACCCAGCGGAATACCTTGCCGCACACGTAGATGCCAAAGGTATTGGGCGTGTTGAGCATAGAGCCCTTGGCGGCCTGGGTCTTAAGATCCATGTACTGCGGCGTCTGCGCAAAGGCGGGGCCTTCGGCGATCAGGTCGTCGCGCACGATGACCACGGTCACGCCCGCGGCGCCGGCGTTTTTCTGCGCGCCGGCGTAGATGAGCCCGTAGCGCTCGACGTCGAGCGGCTGCGACAGAAAGCAGCTCGAGACATCGGCGACCAGCGGCACATCGCTGCAGCTGGGCAGCTCGTGGTACATGGTGCCAAAGATGGTGTTGTTCTGGCAGATGTAAACGTAGTCGAGCCCGCCGCCCGCGGCCTCGGCGGCAATGCGCGCGTTGATGTCGGTCATCGTGGGAATGCGGTCGAAGTTGGTGTCCTCGGAGCTCGCGAGCAGCACTGCCTCGCCGTACTTGGCGGCCTCCTTGTACGCTTTGTTGGCAAAGTTGCCGGTCACGACGTAGCCGGCGCGGCCGCGGCGCATGAGGTTCATCGGGATGCCTGCAAACTGCAGCGTGGCGCCGCCCTGCAAAAACAGGACACGGTAGTTGTCGGGGATGCTCAGCAGGCGGCGCAGGGTTGCCTCGGCGTCATCGATGATCTGCTGGTACATGCTAGATCGATGGCTCATCTCGAGCACGGACATGCCGCAACCGCGGTAGTCCATCATCTCGTCGGCGATCTCGGCGAGCACGCTTGTAGGCAGCGCGGCCGGGCCAGCTGAGAAGTTGTGCACACGTGCCATCTTCTAGTTCCCCCTCGTAGTCGTTTGAACGTTCGGGATACTTTAGCACAGTGGAGCGCCAGGCGCGACCGCATCACGGTAAAACTCGACTACGCCGCTATGATTTACAGGATGGTTACATGGGGGAGAGGCGACCTTACTCCTCAGGCAAATCCAAATCTGCGAGCGAAGACATGAGGTTCTCTAGGCGCTTGATCTCTTCGCCGCAAATTAGCTACCTCCTGCCCGCTACGACGCTAGCGTGGCGATGACGGCTTTGTCGCCGGCGTATATTAGGGTGTTGCCATCGGGAATGATCGTTTGGCCGTCGCGCTTGAGCATCACCACAATAAACGGATGCTTGCCTTGCGGCACGTCGCGCAGGCGCTGACCGGCCAGGCGACCGTGGGGCGTCACGGTGACCTCGCGCAGCGTAACCTCGGCACG
>USOG01000067.1 GCA_900556365.1 uncultured Collinsella sp. | reverse complement strand
GGGTATAGCGATCGATCATAGCGGCTCCTTTTTGGTTATTGGCACGTTGGTCGTAACCCAACCATTGTACCGTGCGCAGGTGCAAGTATGGGCAGTAGGCATTAACCTAACATTTTGGAATTGGAGCGAGCAACGGGACGTCTGCGTATTTGCTTCGCAAATCCGCACCGGCTTCAGGCGAGCCCCTCAGCCTCACGAAGCCGCGGGGGAAGACTTTGTTGAATTGGCCGTCCCCATGTCTCCCGCACTCGATGGAGCGGGCAACGGGACATCCGCGTATTTGCTTCGCAAATCCGCACCGGCTTCAGGCGCCTGTCGGCGCCTTCGCCTGCTCGCTACAAACGCTTTGCGTTTGCTTTACGCTCGCACCCTGTCGGGTTCGAGTCCCGGCGCTTTATTGAAAAAAGCACGGCACCGTAATGGTGCCGTGCTTGTGCTTCTAGCTGGAGCGGGCAACGGGACTCGAACCCGCGAGTGTCAGCTTGGGAAGCTGATGCCTTACCACTTGGCGATGCCCGCATATGTGGGGGATAGTATAACGCGGTTGTCTTGTTCGATACAAGGGTGGCGATGCTTGTTTTAGCTGTGGAGATTCGTTTGAAAATCGCGTCAATTGTGGAGATGAGGACCTTTGACCTCCTGTTTTCCCTATCTTCTACCTGCACTTTTGCTTGATTGTTGTATTTGAGCTCAATTTGTCAGGAAATGGGCAAGCTTTTGGTCAGGCTCCGGTACTTACCCGCATGAACCTCGGGGGTAGCCTCATCCTACGCGTCGCAACCTCCCCATGCGGCGCACGAGGGATAAGGAGCAGCCATGTCCAACGCACCCACGCACTCTGTCCACAGCGCAATCGCAACAGGTCCGCTGCTCCTGCTCCTCTTTCTGCTTTTCGGCTGCCTGGCACCGGGAGCCGCATTTGCCGTCGATGGCTACGACCAGCTCGGCTTCCGCACTATTAGCGATGATTGTGGGCCCTTCTTCATCGGCAAGTATGAAGCTCAAGACGCCTCGATTGCCTACTGCATGAACCAGGAGCGCCCCGGCCCCACCAAGCCGGGCGGCCCATGGCTCAACTTTGATCAAGGCTGGGTGTGGCTCGACGACGAGTTCGCGGCAATCGTTTGTCACGGATATCCTACCGCCACGTCGTTTGGCGGTTACCATCTTTCACCCGATCGCGCCCGCGCCGCAACCCAGCTTGCCGTATGGATGCTCAACGGCACTACCCATGTCGACGGTACCTACTCCTACACGACCGCTCAGGGCAAAACCAAGAGTGGGCACTTTACCGCTGACAATGAAGTCGTGGCGGCGGCGCGGTGGCTCCACGACAGCGCAAAATCAGGAAGCATCAAAGCCGCACCGCACCGCGCGCGGCGCTATCTAGGAACCGTATCGGGCGGCAGCAGACGTCAAGACATGCTCTATGTACTGCCGGCGGTCTCTGTTTCCTTCCAAAAGCAGTCTGCAAACGCTGCCATTACCAGCGGAAACAATACTTATCAGTTTGACGGGGCAACATTCGATATTTTTGAGAGCGCCAGCGGCGCGCGTGTCGGCACCATCCAGATGGACAGCAACGGTCGGGCGCAAGCAACTCTTCTGCCCAACACTGCATACTACCTAGTTGAAACGAAGGCGCCGGCCGGCTATGTCCCCCGTCGTGATCGCATCGCCTTTACCACGGGGAATGACGGTGGACAGGTCACCATTGATGAACAGCCCGGCATCATCAACCTGCATATCGTAAAACTCGATGCCGCGACGAATGCCGGCCCCCAGGTGGGTTCTTCACTCGCAGGAGCAGAGTTCACGTGTGTGTCACAATCAACCCCTGGATGGGCGCAAATCCTCACGACCGACGAAAGCGGTCGAGCCACCCTCGCCGATGTCCCCTTAGGAACCTTTACCATCTACGAATCAAAAGCCCCCGAGGGCTACCTGCCATCCAACGACAGCTGGACCTATACCGTCGGAGCCGACCAGCTCGGCGATTCAGGCGTGGTCGAGATCGAATCTCGCATTTCCGATATCCCCATTGCGTTTGACCTTGAGATTTCCAAATTCAAGGATTACGGCAATAGCGACCAATCCGGCCTGGAGCAGCCGGCGGGTGGTGTTGTCTTTGAGGTTGTCAGCAACAGCTCTCAGCAGGTTGTTGGCACACTGACCACAAACATCTATGGCTTTGCCTCCACCAAAGACCAGCCCGAAGCATGGTTCGGCACAGGTAAGCGACCCGCCGGTGTCCACGGAGCCGTCCCATACGACCGTGCCGGCTACACGGTTCGCGAGGTTCCGGAAACCGTCCCCGAGGGTTTTAAATGTGCAGGGGAATGGACCGTCGGGGCCAATCAGATTTCCAACGGCGCCGAGCTTCAATATATCGTGGACAACCACGCTCTGTCGACGCATCTCCAGATTGTAAAACGCGATGCCCAAACAGGCGCTTCTGTTCCACTAGCCGGATTCACCTTCCAACTCCTCGACAGCAATCACGAATCTGTCTCACAAACTTGCTGGTATCCAACACATAACGTAATGGACACCTTTACGACTGACGCGACCGGGACCGTCACACTGCCCGAATCGCTCGTGCCGGGCACCTATTATGTACGCGAAACCTCGGCCAAAGAGCCCTATCTTGTCGGCGAGGAGATCGAGGTAAACATACCCGCCGACATGAACCTAACGCCCGTTGCAATCGCCTCGTATTATGACCACGCCGCGACCGGAAACATCAGGATCGTTAAAACCGATGCCGTAGACGGCAGCAGCCTCGCGGGCGCCGTCTTTGAGATCCGTGCCTCGGGTGATATCGTGCGCCCCGACGGTAGCATTGCCGCGCTCGACGGTGAGACCGTCGCGACCGTCACGTCGGATGAAACTGGAGAAGCACGCGCGGACAACCTCCCGCTGGGATCTGGCACCGCACGCTACGAGGTCGTCGAGACTCAAGCGCCGACCGGCTTCTTACTCGACCGGACGCCCCATATCGTAGACCTCGCTTATGCCGACCAGAAAACACCCGTTGTAGAAGCACGGCTTAACGTATCCGACGATTACACCAAGGTTGATATCTCCAAGGTCGATGCAAGCGGTGAGCAGGAAGTGGAAGGCGCACAACTCACCTTATATGGTCCCGATAAAACCGAAATAGACTCCTGGACCTCATCCGACAAGCCGCACCGCGTCGAACATCTTGCACCCGGCACCTACTCGTTGCGCGAAATGATGTCTCCGCGGACCTACGAGCTTGCCGAGGAGATAACGTTTGAAATAAAGGATACGGGAGAAGTCCAACCCGTCGCGATGAAGGATGCGCCCATCGAGATCAAGGGACAGGTCGACAAGCGTCAGGAACTTGTCCAACCTATCGAAAAGGGCCTGTTGGCTAACGGCGATGGTAAAAACCGCGCCACGACGCAAACCAATAGTGATGGGCTTTTCTCCTATACCATCGATGCTCGAAACGATTCCGCTACTTGGGTTGATGAGTTTACGATTACCGATGATCTTGCGTGCGCCAAAGACGGCACAGCGAGATTCATCTCAATCGAAACCCCCGTCGCCATCGGCGACCTCAATGGTCTGTGCAACGTGTGGTATCGCACGACACCGTTGGGCTCGACAGACGTCGATGAGCCGGCAAACGCGACACTTGACGATGGGCACGAAAATCCTTGGCTTGAGTCCGACGAAGTAAGGGAGAGTCTGGGTGAGGATTGCCGCCTCGTCGATTACGACGGCTGGCACCTCTGGAAGGCGGATATCTCGACCACGGAATCCACCACACTCGAGGCGAAAGAACTCGACCTTGCGTCCAATACCGTCGTAACGGGCATTCGAATTGAATACGGTGCGGTAGCCGCCGACTTTACGACTCGAAGCGATGCGGATTCTTGGACCCGCGATGATCTCAAAGATGAGCACGACGACCTTGACGATGCCAAAGCAATCCTTGGCACAGACGCTCGGGGCGCAGTCGTACACATGCAGGCAACGTCGGCTTATACGCCCCAAACCGCACTCACCAACAGCGCGCGCGTCGATCTTTGCCGCAACGGTGGCGGCGATAAACTTGAGTCACATGACGAGGACAGCGTCATTCAACGCTGTACCCTACCGCAGGACCTACCGGCAACAGGATCAGTTCCCATCGCCGCTTGCATCACCGCGCTCCTGACCTCGGGTGCCGCAGCCTTATGGTTCGCTCGCCTTAGGTCGATCCCAAAGAAGCGCTAGCACGATGAAAAAGCGGGCGAGCCAGTCCCCTGGCTCGCCCGCTTTCAATCATGTAAATCGCCGTATCTACTCTGCAGACGAAGATCCACCATCAACGATTGCCTGCTCGGACTCAGGAATCCCATCGGCACCCGTACTCTGTTCTTGCTCCACCTCTTCGCTGATTGCGGAGGCGGGGGTCGAGCCCTTTGCACCCACGATGTAGGCAGCCCCAAATCCTAAAGCAATGGCAATCAAGGTCAAAATCACGTAGACAGGCCAATGGCGCTTAATATACGAAAACACGTTGACTCCTTAGAGCTCCGTCTACGAACGGCGGATAACCTCGGTCACGACCTCGGATACCGTGGCAATGTTCGTCGGGTTGACATTGTGGGGCAGGTCATCCTCGGTACGAGCGCAAGCCAGACGCGTGCCGTCCACGCCGGCGATGGTGAGGGCTCGGCGGCTCGCCTCGAGCGCGGCATAGGCATCGGTTTTGGCATAGGGCATCTCGAGCGCGCCACAATCGACATGGAACGACTTGCACACCTTGCTGACCAGGTTCATGATGCGGCGATCGCCCTTGAGCAGCTGCTGTTCGCCCTCGACCGTCACCACCGAAAGCCTACCGGCGCCGACGGATTCAAGATTGATAAAAAATACGCCGCGGAGCTTATCGCGATGCGAAGCCAAGAAGGCCTTCATACCGGCGCCATCACAATCCGAGGCGCCCGTTGCCACAAACCAGATATCGTGACCGAGCAGCTCATCATCGCCCATAGAGGCGACAGCCGAGAGCATATCTTCGGAAGAAGCGCCATCGGAAGACGTAGCGCCACCCTTCCAGCCATCGTTATCGTCCTCGAAGTTATCCCACGAACCGATACCGCGACCGGACTTCTTGGCATCGTAATCGTCTTCGACGCCCAGCCAGTCACTCATGCTGTCCTGCTCGTTTTTCTTTTTACGACCGAACAGGCCACCCAGGCCGCGCTTACGAGACTTGGGTGCCGCCGGGGCGGGAGCCGAAATGGTCTCGATCGGCTGTGCGCCCGACGCAACGGGCATAGGAGGCGCAACGGGTGCCGATGTGGGTTCGGGACCCTGGGCAGTAGCAAAGGGGTCGTTGACCTGTGCGGAGGGGTCGGGAAGGTCGAACAGCGACGTGCGAGACGCAACGTTTGCCTGCTTCATCGACGGCAGCGACGGATCGGGAACCGAAGCCAGCGGAGACGAGGAAGGCGCAGGCGACGGAGCCGACGCCGGATCGGGAACATTCATCTGCGGACGCGGCGACGCCTGGGAGGAAATCTGGGCCATAAGGGAATCGACCGTTTCGTCCTGGGTGGGAGCAGCATCGGCAACCGTGGCACCTGAACCACTCGGGGTCGGCATGGTGAAAATCTGCGTGGAATAAGGCCTCGACTCATCTGTCTCGGGAGCCTCGGAAACCGCAGGCACTTCCTCCTGCTCGACCTCGGTCGAATCATCTTGCTCGGCTGTCGCGTATTGTTCTTCGTCAGAGTTGACCTCGACGGGCTCGTCCTCGGTCGCATCCTGAATTTCGGCAGCATCAATGGGCTCGCCATCGTCTGCCGCGTCGTCCTGCTCATCGGAAGCAGGAAGGGGCTCGGCAATCGCGGTACCTTGCTTTTCAAACGTTATCGTGGAATCGAACTGCGCGGCATCAAACGACATGGTGCTATCGACGTGCTGCTGAGCCTCGAAAGACGTTGTAGCTTCGGCGGCGTCGACGGGCGCGGACTGCATAGCCTCGTTCTGCTCGAACTCTTGCGCCGCGTGCTCACGTGCCGCCTCGGCTGCCTGCTGCTGAGCGATAGCCTCCTGCTCGGCAGCCTCGCGTGCGGCAGCGCGCTTCTCCTCGAAATCGTCGACAAATTTCTTGCCCTTTGCAAGCGCACCCTTAAAGAAGTTGGAAGCGCTGGCGCCAATCGACGAGAACGCGGATGCAATGTCGGCATGGGGCGTTGCCGCGGGAATCTCGGCCGAGAAATCAGTATCGCTCTCGTAAGACACGCGCCTCGGCTGTTCAACGTAATCGTCGTCAGACTCGTCCGCAACGTCTTGCGCCGGCGCGGCGGGAGCCAAAATGTCCAGTCCTGCCGCGGGATCGATCGCGGAGACCGCCTCGGGCTCGGCAGTGGTAACCGCGGCAGACTCATCATCCACAGCGACAACGGGCGCAGACGCAGCCACGACGGGGGCAGGCTCGGGCTCAAACGTCGGCTCCTCGCCCTCCTCGTAATCGAGCGTGCAGGACTCGGGAAGCATTCCGAGCGCACGGATGGCATCCGAACCAAAGCGGATGTTGCCGGCGGCGTTGCGATAGAGCTTGGGCTCGGGCTCGGCCGCGGCAGACTCCTCCGCCGACTCGGCAGCGGGAACCTCGTCATTGAACTCTTCGGCTTGGACAGCCTGATTCTGATCCTCGGGCACGATGGCGCCAATCAGTGTCTCATCGGCAGACGCGCCCTCAAAGCCCTCGATCTGCTCGTCGAAAGCCTCACCCTGTTCGGGCTCGATCTGAGTGTCGGGAGCAATCGGCTGACCGAACTCGTCCTCGGCGTAGGTAGGCTCTTCGTACTCGATGGTATTGCCGTAGTCGTTTTGCTGCTGGGCCGCGGCATACTCCGCCGCCGCGCGCGCCATTTCCTCGGCACGACGTTTCTGCTCCCCAAAATAGGTATCGAACGGAACATCGTCGGGAAACTCGTTTTCGCCCTGGAAGGGAGCAACGTTGTCCATAACGCCGAGCATAGCGGCAACAGAAGACTTGTTGCACACCGCGCCGGACGTATAGGGAAGAATGTGGCGGTTAGAGATGATGTTTACCGCGTTGGCGAGTGCAACGAGGGAAGCGAGGATCGCGACAATCCACAGCAGAACCTTGAGCGCGCCGGGGAGCGGCAGGATGCGCAGGATGGCAACGGCAGCGGGGGCAACCGTGGCAACGGGCAACAGCTTGGCGATGAGCGCACGATACGAAGCATAGGGCTCGCGGGCGAGCAGCTCAGCACGGGGAGAGTCGTAGTGTGCGACAACAACCACCGGGCGGTTGCGCGGAGACGCGAGCGGGCCCGAGGCCTTGTGGTAGGCGATGACATTTTGGCTCACGCCCGTCTTGCCCAGGCGCGAAACCACGGGATGCCCTGTGCGCTCGAGCACGTAGAGCACGGCACCGACAATGGCCAGCAAGGTGCCGACCAAGCCGATACCGCCGCCGATGCCCATCAGCAGGGC
>USOG01000066.1 GCA_900556365.1 uncultured Collinsella sp. | reverse complement strand
GGAGGATGATGCACGCCGCGCCTACCTCTATAATGAAATCGCATGGTGTAAGCTCAAGCTTGCCCAATAGTCAAACGATTTAGCGTTCGACCATTTGCGAACACATCATGCCCGGGATGGCCCAGCCATCCCGGGCATGCTTTTTGAAAGGGTAGACCTTGGATATTATCCGCGTTGAGGGTGGCCACGCCATCGGAGGCTCCGTGCCCGTCTCGGGTGCCAAGAACTCCGCACTCAAACTCATGGCGGCAACGCTTCTGGCGCCGGGCAAGACGACGCTGCAGAACGTGCCCGATATTTCCGATGTCCACGTGATGGGCAAGGTGCTCAAGGGCATGGGCGCTACGATCGATGTTCTCGACGAGCACACGCTCGAGATTGATACCTCTCAGGTCGATTCTTGGGAGGCCCCCTACGAGCTCGTTGCCAAGATGCGTGCTTCCACCGCCGTGATGGGACCACTGCTGGGTCGCTTCCATCGCGCCAAGATCGCCATGCCGGGCGGCTGCAACCTGGGTGCTCGCAAGATCGATATGCACATTCTTGGTCTTGAGGCCCTGGGCGTTGAGTTCGATACCGCCCACGGTTACATCAACGCTAATGCGCCCCAAGGTCTGCGCGGTACCACCGTCACGCTCGAGTTCGCCAGTGTCGGTGCGACCGAGAACCTCATTATGGCATCCGTGCGCGCGCAGGGCACCACGGTTATCGACAATGCCGCCCGCGAGCCCGAGATCGTCGATCTCGCCAACATGCTCAACGAGATGGGCGCCAAGATTGTTGGCGCCGGTACGCCTGTCGTGACCATCGAGGGCGTGGAAGAGCTGCATCCTGTTACCCATCGCGTAGTGGGCGACCGCATCGAGGCTGGTACCTTTATCGTCGCCGGTGCGTTGATGGCCGACGATCGCGGTGTCGATATCACGGGCTTTTGCCCCATTCACTTGGGCATGGTGCTCAAGAAGATGGAGCTCATGGGTATCGACTGCGAGCGCGTCGAGGATGGCGTCCATGTGAACCGTGCCGAGCGTATCAAGCCGGTCGACATCCAGACGCTTCCGTTCCCCGGCTTCCCGACGGACATGCAGGCGCAGATTATGGTGCTCTCCGCCCTTGCCGACGGCAGTTCCGTTATTACCGAGAACATCTTCGAGAATCGCTTTATGTTTGCCTCTGAGCTGGTGCGCATGGGTGCCGACATTCGTATCGAGAGCCATCATGCCATGATTCATGGCGTCAAGGGCTTCTCGGGTGCACAGGTTACCTCGCCCGATCTGCGTGGCGGAGCGGCCCTCGTCGTAGCGGGCTTGATTGCCGACGGGACGACCGAGGTTTCGGCCATCCATCACATCAAGCGCGGCTACGAGCAGTTTGTCGAAAAGCTGCAGGCGCTCGGCGCGCATGTTGAGCATGCTACCGTCCCCGATCCCGTCATCTACTAATACAGGTTGCCTATGTTTAATAAAAAGCCCCTCGCGGATACCACCACCCGAAGACCCTCAACTGGTGCGCAGGCCAAGATCTACAGTCGCGATAACGTGGCTCGCTATTCCGAGCGAGCTCGCCAACGTCGTCGTAGCCACACGATTCGTCACGTCGCGCTCATTGTCGTGCTTGGCGTGCTGCTGAGTGCCACTACCGCTGCTGGCCTGTGGTTTGCCACCATTATGGGCAAGCTCGGCGATTCTAATGTCATTACCGACAATCTGCGTCGGGTTCTGGTTGACACCGATGAGGCAAAGGATCCGTTCTACGTGCTGCTTCTTGGCACCGACGGCCGTCCGGGCGAGGATACGTATCGTGCCGACTCGATTATCCTGGCACGCATCGACCCCACGCAAAAGCAGGCGACGCTCATTTCCGTTCCGCGCGACACCAAGGTCGAGTACAAGGGCGAGACCATGAAGATCAACGCCTGCCATACCGTTGGCGGCGCCGAGGCCATGGTCGAGGCGGTCAACGAACTGTGCGGTGTTCAGATTTCCCACTATGCCGAGGTCAGCTTCGACGGTATGCAGGCGCTGATTGATTCGGTTGGCGGTATCGACATTAACGCAACCGATGATGTTGACGACCCCGAGCACCTGGATATTAAGATTACCGCTGGCCAGCAGCATATGGACGGTGCCACCGCCCTTACCTATGCCCGCTGCCGCTACACCTATGCCGACGGCGATTACACGCGCATGCGCCACCAGCGTCAGGTGCTTGGCGCCCTTGCCAACCAGATTCTCAATAACTTCGATGCCACGAAGATTTTTGGCCTGGTTAATTCGCTGTCCGATATGCTCGTAACCGATATGAGCGTTCAGGATATCGTGGCTACGGTCAACGCCATGCGCGGTATGGATGTCGACGGTATCTACTCGGCCAACCTGCCCTCGTACGCCGACGACAGCACCATGATCGACGGTGTGAGCTACGTCTTTGTCTACGAGGACGAGCTCAAGGAAATGATGGAGCGCGTCGATGCCGGCAAGGATCCCAAGGGTCCCAACACCATGGGTCTTTCCGACGGTTCCAGCTCTACGATTGGCGACCTGAACAACAACACGTCTGACGATTACGCAAACGGTACCGCAACCTCATCGGTCAGCTCTGACGATTCCGATGACTCAAACGATTCGAGCGATTCGGACTACTACGAAGAGCCCACCGGCGACGGCAACGGCTACGAAGCCAACTATTAGAGTTACGCGGGCTTACCAGCCCGCGTAACGACTCGACGCTGCGCGCCGCCCAGAGCGACAATTTGTCATTCAAAAGGCAGGACATGACCAGAAGGTCAATGCCCTGCCTTTTTCATGCCAACTTGTTCGCCTTGGACGTCGCTCGCTGACGTTGGCTCAACCTGCGGTGCTGACTACTCCCCTTGCACCAAAAACCGCCCCGTTCTCGGTTTTTGAGGACGGGGCGGTTTTGCTTACCTAGATTGTTCGAGTTCCCTATGCAAAGCGGGCGACGAGCTCATGGAGCACGTCGGTCATCTTGACGAGCGAACTGACCGGGACGAACTCGTTGACGCCGTGGTAGCAATAGCCGCCGGTGGAAAGGTTGGGGCAGGGCAGACCGCGGAACGACAGCTGCGCGCCGTCGGTGCCGCCGCGAATCGGCAGCACTTGGGGCTCAACGCCGCAGGCAAGGTAGGCTTCCTTGGCAACATCAATAAGCTCGGGATAGTCACGAACGATCTCGGCCATATTTCGATATTGCTGCTTAATCTCGACCGTCACGCGCTCCTCACCCAGACGCAGGTTGAGCATCGAGGCGGCGGCATCAATAAGGTCGAGTTTCTGCTGGAACTTGGCGGCGTCATGGTCGCGGACGATATAGCGCGCTGTGGCGTGATCGACGGTCGCAGATACACCCTCAAGGTGATAAAAGCCCTCGTAGCCTTCCGTATACTCCGGGCGCTGCACGTAGGGGAGCAACGCGTTGAAGTCGCAGAACAGATTGCCTGCGTTGACCATACGGCCCTTAGCGTCGCCCGGGTGGATGGACTGGCCCTCAAAGCGGACGGTCGCCTCGGCGGCGTTAAAGCACTCCCACTCCAGCTCGCCGATGGGGCCGCCGTCGACCGTGTAGGCGTACTTGCAGCCAAAGGTATCGATATCCAACAGCTCGGCTCCGTGGCCGATCTCCTCGTCAGGGCAGAAGCAAATGCCGAGTGCGGGATGGGGCAGAGAAGGGTCCTGAGCGATACGCGCGACAAGCGACATGATCTCGGCGACGCCCGCCTTGTCGTCCGCGCCCAGCAGCGTGGTGCCATCGCTGCAGACCAGGTCCTCACCCGCGAGGTCATTCAGGGCGGGAAGCTTGGCGGTACCCATGGCAACGGGCTTACCGTCAACCGTGCCGCAGACCAGGTCGCCGCCTTCGTAGTGTACGATGTGCGGCTTCACGCCGGCGCCCGGTGCAACTTCGGTGGTGTCGAGATGGGCGATCAGGCCCAGGGCGGGCTTGTCCTCAGCGCCCGCACTTGCGGGGATATGCGCGCAGACATAGGCGTGCTCGGTCACGTGGGCATCTTCCGCACCAAGCTCGCGCAGCTCTTCAGCCAGCACGTTGGCAAGGTCAAACTGAACGGCGCTCGAGGGTACCTGGTCGCAGTTTGCATCCTCGGACTGCGTGTTGATCTGGACGTAGCGCAAAAAGCGTTCGAGGACATCGGGGCTCGTGGTGGTGTTTTCCATAAAGACCGCTCCAATCTTGGTCGTCGTGTGCAACAAGAACTCTAGCACGGTATGCCACGGCATACCACGACGCTTGGATGGGGTAGAATCAGCCATTGAATGCAGAAGGGACGGAAGATCATGGATACGACAAATAGCTCGCGCGAACTACATCTGACGGTGGCGAACGAAGACTACTTGGAGTGCATGGTTCGCATTGAAAGCGAAGAGGGGGAAACCAACGGCGTGCGATCGGTCGACATCGCGCAGCGCCTTGGCGTCTCCAAGGCATCGGTCAATAAAGCGGTTTCGGCGCTCAAGGCATCCGAGCTTGTCGAGCAATCGCACTACGGCAAGGTGATCCTGACCGATCGCGGCCGCGAGGTTGGCACGGCTATCTGGTACCGTCATCGCCTCATCCGCACGTTTTTGGTTCAGGAGCTCGGTGTCGAATTTGAGCGAGCCGATTCCGAGGCCTGCATGATGGAGCATGCGCTATCCGAGGACACGATGAGCCGCTGGCTCGCCTATCTCGAAAAGCAGGGAATCAGCGTCGAGGAATAGCGGGATATATATGGATACGAGTTATTACAACCGCTTTGGTGCCGAGGAACTTACGCGCCGCTTGTCGAGCGAGACCTTGTTGGCGCAGGGCCCCATGGGCAGTGTTCTGTTGAGTGAGTACGATGCCGCCGACATTCCACCAGCGTTTTGGAATCTGGCAGAGCCGCAGACCGTTTCTCGTATCCATCGCTTGTATGTCGCCGCCGGCGCGCAGGTGCTCATTACCAACACCTTTCAGGCATCAAGCTATGCCCTCAAGCACGACCAGATTGCGCCGTCCGTGGCGGAGGTCAATCGCGGGGCCGTCGACGATGCCCGCCAGGCGCACCCTCAGCTGCTGCTGGGCTCGATGGGCCCGATCGGTATTGAGTGGTTTGCCGAGGACTCTGCCGAGTATCGTGAAATCCGAGGCATTGCGCGCGAACAGGCGCACGCCTTGCTCAATGCTGGTGTTGACGGTCTGCTGATCGAGACGGTGACGTCTATCCGTAATCTGCAGCCCATGCTTGCCGGCGTCCGAGATGCCGCCGACGGCATGCCTGTTCTGGTGAGTTTTGTCGTTGACGATAAAGGCGACCTGCTGGGCGATGGCCTCAACATCGAGGCAGCCGTTTTGTACGCCGAAAAACACGGCGCAAACTCGGTTGGTGTTAATTGCTGTTCGCTTGCGGCCGCGAATGCGGCGGTGCCCAGGATGGTTGCATCGGCGACTACTCCCGTTACGGTGCGTCCCAACGTAGGCGATCCGGTCCAGACTCAGGATGGCCCCGTATGGCACGAGAATCCCGAAGCTTTCGCGCGCGCATGCATCGAATGGAGACATGCCGGCGCCGCAATGGTGGGCAGTTGCTGTGGAACCACGGCAATCACTACGGCAGCGATGGCCGAGGCGCTCGATATATAAAGGGCAAAACCGCTCCATACGGGGCGGTTTTTTTATTGCTTGCATGTCCTCGGCAGCATTTGCCCAAATGGTGAATGCTGGTGCCGGCAGGTTGCCGAGTGCATGTTGCGGGTATACCCCATGCGTACCATGATCCAAACACTGTGAGGTGTCTGCGCGTGTGCGCGATAATTCATTTTGGAACTGACGGTTGGCGCGCTCGCGTCGATGAGGACTTCACTGCCGATAACGTTGCCCGTATCGCCGATGCCGTCGGCGAGTTGTGGCAAAAGACCAATCCGGGCAAAACGGTATATATAGGGTTCGACACCCGGCCCCTGACGCGCGAGTTCGCTGAGCTTGCGGCGGGCGTGCTAGCAGCGCACGAGCTGGACGCCGTGCTCGCTTCGCGACCTGTTCCGACCCCTGCCCTTACGTGGGCGGCGGCTTATGACGGTGAGGCGTGCGGCGCGCTCATGGTGACGGGGTCCCATCATCCGCAGGGTTATCTGTGCCTCAAGATTCGCATGGGTGACGGCTCGACCGCCAACCAGGATGTCATCGAAGAGCTCGAAGAGACCATGGCTTCCGAGCCAATGGGGATCGAGGGACAATATCGCACCGCGGATATCATTCCTGACTATATGCAGGCGGTGGCATCATTTGTCGATGCCGAAGCCATCCGCGCCGCGCACCTGCGCGTGGTTGTCGATCCCATGGGCGGCGCAGCCCAGGGCTATCTAGCCGACTTGCTGCGCGAGCTTGGCGTTGAGGTGCACGAGATTCACGCCGGGCAGGCGTCTGACCAAGAAGATATCTGCCCCGACCCCGTTGAGCCTTGGGTGGACGCTTGCGAGCGCACGGTTATCGAGGACGGAGCTTGCGCTGGCCTGGTGACCGACGGCGACGCCGACCGTATCGGCGCGGTTGACGGGCGCGGCAGATATATACATCCGCATCAGATCATGGCGCTCGTTTTGGGCGACTTGGTTCAATTTCGTAATTTGGAGGGGCGCGTCGTCGTCAATCTTTCATGCTCGACGCTCGTGCGTCGCATTGCCGAGGCGCTTGGCTGCCGCGTGACCGTCAAACCGGTCGGTTTCAAATATATAGCGGCAGAGATGAAGAAGGGCGGCGTCCTCATAGGCGGCGAAGAAGCCGGTGGTATCGGCATCGCCGCGCATATGCCCGAGCGCGATGGAATCCTCGCCTGTCTAATTCTGTGTGAGCTTATGGCAAAGACGGACGCGCCTTTGGGCGTTCTGGTCGACCAACTCGAGGACAGTTTTGGTAAGACGAGTTACGGTCGACGCGATTTGCGCCTTGAGGCCGAAGATGCCGAAACGTTACGAACCCTGCTGCCGGGCGTAAACCCCAAGTCGATTTGTGGCAAGGTGCCGCAAAACGTTAGTCATATGGATGGCTTGCGTTTAGCATTCGAGGATGACACGTGGCTGCTGGTCCGTCCTAGCGGGACCGAACCAGTGGTGCGCGTCTACGCCGAGGGGTTCTCGGTGGAAGAACGTGATGAGTTGCTCGATGCTGGCTGTGCTTTAGCTAGGGGGACGTATCCGCTTTAACCATGAGACTGCCTTATATAAAGAGATGCTCGGCGAGCGGTAGGTAACGGCTGGCAAACGTTAGTCGGATTCAAAGATGTGTAGGAAATGTGTACGCCCAGATTCCCGCCCCCGGCGCCCCTCCGGTCTGGCAATATATCTCCTTGCCGCGCGGCCCGGTGGAACCGGGAACCAGCGCAGGCGTGCACCTTGAGAACCGGATACTGCGAGGATGGACACCTCCGGGTGTCGCATCCGGGCAGACATCGAACCATTTGAAATGGTCTAACTTGGATTTGTTTTTCGCAAGGCCGCCGAGAGGC
>USOG01000065.1 GCA_900556365.1 uncultured Collinsella sp. | reverse complement strand
GGCCGGATATAAGGTTTATCGCGAGTTCCGCACGCAAAGAAGGCCACTTAATGTGGCCTTCGTCTTGCGCAGGACTGCAGAGCAGGAAACCTTATATCCGGCCCCTCCGTCCGGGGACCGCGCCGTACCAGCTACAACGTCATGTTCGGATCGGCGTCGACGTCGAACGGCGAGATTTCACCTCGGTCGAATTTACGGCGGGCGACCTCCGCGATCATGGCGGCGTTATCGGTGCAGGCAGACAAGGGCGGCACCGTTACGCGAATCCCCTGACGTCCAAGCTTCTTGATCATCATCTCGCGCAGATGCGGGTTGGCCGAGACGCCGCCGCCGATGCAGTATTCCTTGCATCCGGTAGCGTGCAATGCGTTTTTGGCCTTCTTGTACTGCACGTCAAAGACAGCTGCCTCAAACGAAGCCGCCAGATCGGGCAGGTGAATCGTGCGCCCGGCCTTGGTCTCCTGCTCGATGTAGAGCGTCACGGCCGTTTTAAGACCCGAAAGCGAGAAACGATAGTCTCCCCTGCTGTTAAGCGCACGGGGGAAATCGATCGCGCGGGGATTGCCCGTCTCGGCCAGCTTGGAAATGATGGGGCCACCGGGATAGCCCAGGCCCAGCGCCTTGGCCACCTTGTCGAAGGCCTCGCCCACGGCGTCGTCGAGCGTCTCACCGAGCACCTCGTAGTCGCCCCATGCCTTTACGTGCACGAGCATGGTGTGCCCGCCCGAGACAAGCGTAAAGATAAACGGAGGCTTGAGGTCGGGCTGCGCCAACAGGTTGGCGAACAAGTGGCCCTCCAGATGATTGACGCACACGAGCGGCTTGCCGGCAGCATACGCAAAGCCCTTGGCAAAGGCGACACCCACCACCAGAGCACCCACCAGGCCCGGACCTTGCGTCACGCCCACGGCGGCAAGCTCACTTGGCGCAATCGCCCCACCCTCAAGGCCAAGCGATGCCGCGGCATCCTCGAGCGCCGCATCTACGACACTCACAATCACCTCAACGTGCTTGCGCGAGGCGATCTCGGGCACCACGCCGCCAAAGCGGGCGTGAAAATCAATCTGTGTCGACACCTGGTTGGCCAGCATATTGCCATCCGCATCGATAATCGCCACGGCCGTCTCGTCGCAGGAACTCTCGATAGCGAGCACTAGGCGACGGCGCTCAATTTCAGCGCGCTCCTCAACGGTTCGCTCGGGCGCAGGCAGCGGCCATACACGCTGCTCAGCCGCCGTCGGCTCGGGCGAAGCGTTGTCGACCGGGAGCACCAAGGGCAGCGGCGCCGTCATGACGATGGCATCTTTGCCAACACCGTAGTAACCGCGGCGACGGCCAGCCTCGGTAAAGCCCAGAGCGTTATAAAGCGCAATCGCTCCCTCGTTACCGTCCTCGACCTCGAGCGAAGCCGTGGTGCAGCCGAGCATCTGGGCATCATAGCTCACATGCGACAGCAGCTTGCGGGCAATGCCCTCACGGCGATGTGCCGGGTCGACGGCGACATCCAGAATCTGCACATCACCGTCCACGACCATACCGCCGGCAAGGCCCAGCAGCTTGCCGTCGTCGTGTGCCACCCACCAACTACGCGGCGCAGCGACGTCCTCGCCCAGTTCGGACAGGAACATGCCCGGCGTCCACGCCTCGTGTCCGGCGCCTTCAAAGCAGACAGCCTCCAGCGCGCTCGCGCCCTCGGCATCCGCCGCGCCCATGGGACGGAACTGCAGATGGCGACCGGCGAGTTCATCGGCAACGCCCGTAATTTCACTCTGCGCACTCTCGGCAAGACCAAGACGCTTGCGCTCGTTTTCCTCGGCATCCGAAAGGCGCGTGTAAATCGGCAAGACGCGGGCCGGATCGCCGTCACCCGCAGCGTGTGCGAGCAGCAAGCCCTCGCCCGAAGGCCACCACAGGTCGCGCTCCATGCAGCGGGCGGCCTCGTCCTCACCCAGCAGCTTGCCATAGCGCACGAGACCGTCACCGGTCAGCTGAACCTGGTCCCAGTCCGCCGCTTGGCGCCACTCATCGAGCGCCACGGCGGCCTTGACCACGTGTTCGCGCTCAAATTGACGCTCGGGACCCTCATCGACCAGCATATACAGCGCCGGATATACCTCGCCGCGCATAGCATCGGCCAAGATACCAAGCTTGCCGCGCACGCCAGCCTTCCACGCCGTCCAAGCGCAAGCGTCGAGCGTCGACACGCCCAGCAGCGGAACATTGGCACCGCGCGCGAGGCCCTTGGCAGTGGAGATGCCGATGCGCACACCCGTAAACGACCCCGGGCCGCGGCCGACCACGTAGCAACCAACATCGCTGCGATCCAGACCGGCTTGAGCCAGCACGCCATCAACAGTATTCACGAGCTCAACGTTGGCGTGACGGCGACACATATGGTCGCCACTCACGAGCTTCGTCTCGCCCGTCTGCCCATCAATCCAGCTTGCCGCGCAGGCAAGCATGTCGGTCGAAGTATCGAGCGCCACCACCAGCGCGTTGTCGTTATGCAAGCTCATCTTGTACAGCCTTATCAATCAAATGGGAAAGCTCCATTGCGCGGTCACCGTGCGCCTCGAGCGTTATCGTTCGCACATCGCTGTCGCCCTCATCACGCTTGAGCGTCACCGAAAGATACTCATCCGTCAGCTCGTCCTGGAATTGTTCGCCCCATTCCAGCAGGCAAGCACCCTCATAGCCCAGCACATCGAAAATGCCCGTATCCTCGAGCTCGTAGGCATGCTCCAGGCGGTATAGATCAAAGTGAAACAGCGGAATACGGCCTTGATCGTGAACGGCCATGAGCGCAAACGTAGGGCTCGTAACCATATGCCCATCGCCCAGCCCGCGCGAGACGCCCTTGGTAAAGTGAGTTTTGCCCACTCCCAGGCCACCGGTCAGGATGAGTACATCGCCGTCCTCAAGGCACGGTGCAATTAGCTCGCCAAAGTACTCCGTATCGGCAGCGCAAGTCGTTTTGTAAGTACCTACCCCCAGGCGCTCCAGGGACATATATGCTCCTTATTATTCCGAGGCGTCCTCTGGTGCAGGATGTCGCTCCAGATAGTCGCCCAGCATCTTAAAGTCTTCCTCCAGCAGCTCCTGCCATGCCGGATTGCGCAGCGCTGCTGCCGGATGGAAAGTGGGCATTACTACAAAATGCCCCATCTGGTGGAACCTGCCGCGCAGCTTAGTAATGCCAATCTCGGTCTTAAGCACAAAGTGCGTCGCGGGGTTGCCGAGCGTCACGATAATATCGGGCCAGATGCTTCGAATCTGCTCACGCAAAAACGGCGAGCAAGCCAGCACTTCCTCGGGACGCGGATTGCGGTTTCCCGGCGGGCGGCACTTAAGCACATTGGCAATGTAGACGTCTTCGCGTTTAAGACCCGCCAGGGACAAAATGCCGTTGAGGTCCTCGCCTGCCGCCCCCACAAAGGGTTCGCCCTGCAAATCCTCATTGCGGCCCGGTGCCTCGCCAATAAACATCACGCGAGCGCGGGGATTTCCCACGCCAAACACGATATTGTGACGCGACTGGTAGAGCTGGCAGAGGTGACAATCGCCCAGAACGGCCTCGATCTCCTCGAGTGCGACCTCACGCGGCGCCTGATGGGTATGGCCCGGGATGTGCATGACGCCCATAGCGGCTCCTACACGTAGACCTTGTCGAGACGCATGCCAAAGCCGCAGGCGACCTCGTAGTTAATCGTTCCGCGCAGTCGGGCCATCTCGTCCATAGTGATCTCGGCATCGCCATCGCGGCCGACAATGATCATCTCGTCACCATACTCGGCCTCGGGAATCTCGTGTGCCGGGTTGGACTGAATGGCGACCATAAACTGGTCCATGCAGATATTGCCAACCTGATGCAGGCGCTCGCCGCGATACAGCACATCCATACGATTGGAAAGCGTACGCGATAGGCCATCGGCATAACCGATCGGCAGCGTGCAGATCTGAACGCGCGTACGCGGTACGCGGTAGGTAAAACCGTAGCCCACGCCCTCACCCATCGCAGGGTGTGCCACGCGCGTCACACGCGCATGGACGCTCATAACGGGATCAAGCTGCATCACGCGGCCACTCAGCTCGCACGGCTGCATGCCATACAAGCCAACGCCGGCGCGAATCATATCAAAATGCATCGAGGGGTCGAGCATCGAGGACGGCGTGTTGGCACAATGCACGATACCGCACTCAAAACCCGCATCCTTAATGGCCTGAACGGCCTCGGTAAAGCGCTGACACTGCAGCTTGTAGTCCCAACCCGAAGGCTCATCGGCCGTGGCAAAGTGCGTAAATACGCCGTCGCACTGAATACCGCGATGGAAATTAATACCGCGGACAAAGTCGAGCACCTGCGTGTAATGTACGCCGATGCGGTTCATGCCCGTCTCGATGGCGAGATGGTACTTGCCCACCTTGCCCGCCGCGACGGCACATTCGCCATACGCAAGAGCAAAGTCAGACGTATAGACCGAAGGCATGATATCAAACTCGAGCAACGTCGGAATGGCCTCGATAGGCGGCTCGCTTAGGATGAGGATGGGCTTCGTAATCCCGCCCTGTCGGAGCTCAACGCCCTCGTTAACCGTCGCCACGGCAAACATGTCGGCACCGGCCGAATACATGATCTTGGCGCACTCAACAGCTCCATGACCATAAGCATCGGCCTTAACCACGCAGCACAGGCGCTGACGTGGATTCAGCAAGTTCTTATAGGCCCTCGTGTTGCGACGGAGCGCCCCGCGGTCGATCTCGACCCAGGACCAGCGCGTCAAATCGGCTTTATTCATGATTAGTCATCCGACCCTTCGTTCATGATTCCCAGATCTTCGAGCGCATCCTTTGCCGCCAGTTCCATGGCAGGACCGATCAAGTCGATAAGATCGGTCGCGATGACGCTCTTCTCACCATACTCCGTCGCCGCGGCAAAACCGGCATAGCTGTGAAGTGCGACGGCGTACGAATACAGCAACTCCCAACGATCCATCTCGTCGCGCATGGTGGCAAGCGTGCCGGCCAAAATACCCGCGAGAACATCACCCGAACCGGCAGTTGCCAGAGAAGCCGGACCCGAGAGCGGCAACAGAACGCGCTCAACGCCACAGATAGCCGTCGTCGGCCCCTTGGCAATGACCACCAGATTGTCGGAGCCTGCAGCCCAGACAACCTTCTGCGCGGCTGCAATCGCGGTACCAAGGTCGTTCACCTCGTCACCGGCAACCAGACGCGAAAGCTCACGATAGTGCGGCGTCATAACCAACGGCTGCTCGCGACGATACATCTCGGGGTTACTATCAATACCGTCAATGGCAATCTTAGCAAGGCAGTTGAGTGCATCGGCGTCCAAAATAAGCGGTACATCAAGCTCGAGCAAGCCCGAAACCACCTGCATAGCGCCGGCAGACGTCGTCATACCGGGACCGCACAGTACGCAGCTGTACTTCTTTGCGATCTCGCACACCGTCATGCGCGCAGCGGCGCCAAAGGAGCCGCGGGAATCAGACGGAATAGCAAAGACGGGAATCGAAGGAAGTGCCATACGAATAAGATTAGCGCAGGCGTCAGGAGCCGCGACTGCCACGTAACCAGCACCCGCGCGAGCTGCAGACTTGGCAGCCATAATGGCAGCACCAGGATATTGCGCAGATCCGGCGACAATAAGCACAGAGCCACGGGAGTACTTATCGATATTCGTAGGTAGTGGAGCAAAGTAATCAACTAAGTCACCGGGCTCGACAATCTCGGCGGCGTGGTCGACATCATCGATGACCTCGTCAAGACGGTCGTAAAGATTGCCGCAGATCAAATCGCCAGCATACTCAGGGCCATCAGCGCTATACAAACCAATCTTGGGCGCAATCATCGTCACCGTATGCTCGGCACGAATGCAGTCGTCATCAACAACGCCCGTCTCGGCATTCAGGCCCGAGGGGACATCAATGGATACGACACAATCGGCGCATTCATTGACCGTAGGAATCCAGATGGAGAACGGCGCACGCAGATTCCCGTGAAAACCGGTACCAAAAATGGCATCGACAACAACATCGGCCTTATCGATCAAAACCTCGAGTTCGTCACGCGAAGGGCCGACGCAAACGTGCACATCGCGGCCGGCAGTACGACGAGCAACATGACGTGCCAGAGCAGCAGGAATCTCATCCGGTTCAACCGGAGAAACGATATCCACGTCCACGCCCTTATGGCTCAGGATATCGGCGGCAACCCAACCGTCGCCGCCATTATTACCAAAACCGACCAGAACGAGAACCCGATCGGGATTGAGCTTCAAGACCTCGTTGGCGGCAAACTCACCCGCTAGCTCCATAAGCTCGGCCTTCGAAGTCCCTTCGCGTTCGATGATATCCTCGAGACGAACGACTTCTTCGGTACTCAAAACCGGTTTCATCTATGCTCCTAGCGTATCTTGCGAAGCATCGCCCAGGTGCTCCGTCAATGCTGAATTCTGCAGCTGCTCAAGCTCATCTAAAACAGAGCGAGCCTCTTTAAATGTCTGCGCAACGCGTTTCTTGGTGCTCACCTTTTCATCTTTTGGCTTAGGCCGAGCATCTTCGGTAATCGCGATGGCATTCGCAACGGCCAAGTCTCCCGTAAGCGTAATGGAAAGAGCGACCTCAACAACACCCAGTTCTTGAGCGATCTCGAGAGCACGGCCCGAAAGCAGCGCCTTCGGTTTGCCGAGTTTATCACGCGTTACCGAAACATCCTTGCGACCCACGCCTTGACTAAAACCCGTGCCGAGAGCTTTAAGCACCGCCTCGCGCGAAGCAAAGCGGCTCGCATAGTGAGCGGCGGGGCGCGATGACGCATCGCAATACGCACGCTCTTCTTCGGTAAACACACGCCGAGCAAACGACGGCGTCTTTTCAAGAATTGATTTCATGCGGGAAATCTCGACGATATCAACGCCGATACCAGCTTCAGCCATGTTCACCTCCATATCGCACAGACTAAGTTATTGTAGCCCGTTCACAGAAGATGCGACAAACGAGGGTTATAAAACACAGCTACTATGTGAGACAAAAGCCCGTAAACGCAAAAAGGGGGAGGCCGCGAGGCCTCCCCCTTCTCAGTTCAAGCGTACGGCTCGGTGCCGTCCACCGGTCAGCGGCGCCCTGGCCTCCCACGGGCTGACCCCGCAGTACTCTCGGCGCGATGGGGCTTAGCTTCCGGGTTCGGAACGGGACCGGGCGTGCCCCCCATGCTCTGGCCGCTGACCGGTGGGCGGCGCCCACCGTTACGGTGATCCGGTGTCTCTCACGTGCCCTGGGGGCCGCATGGCGCATAGGAAAGATGACTCGGGGGCATCCTCGTGCCCGGACCGCGCATGAGCGCATGTCCCGCGGGCCGCGAGGTGCGGTTCCGGAAGAGCTCGGGCGATTAGTGCGGCTCGGCTGAGGCTGTCGCCAGCCTTGCACCTGCCGTCTATCGACCAGGTAGTCTACCTGGGCCCTTACCGGAAGGAGAACTAATCCCTGGAACGGCTT
>USOG01000064.1 GCA_900556365.1 uncultured Collinsella sp. | reverse complement strand
CTCGTCACCGAGCCTTGCACGCCTAAGGCCAAGAAGGCTGCTCCGGCCCCCAAGAAGGCCGCTGCTCCCAAGAAGGTCGAGGCCGTCGAGGAGGCTCCTGCTGAGGAGACCGCTGAGTAGACTTTCCGTCTGCATAGGCTATATTCGAGGGGTACGTTCGCGTACCCCTCTTTTTTTGTCGCGATACCGTTACTTGTTTGTTGGGAGCGCCCATGACTGCCCCGTCTGATTTCAATTCGATTTCCGAGCTTGACGCCACGTTCGTATTTCGTGTGGCCTATGATGGCTCGTCGTATAGCGGATTTGCCGAGCAGCCGGGACAGACGACGGTTGCGGGCGAGCTACGTCGAGCCATCGAGACGCTGCTTCGCCGCCCGATCGATTTGACGTGCGCGGGGCGTACCGATGCCGGCGTGCATGCCGTGGCTCAGTACATCAGTGTTCCCGTAACGGACGCTGAGCTCGCGTGTACGCGCCGTAGGTGGCTGCGGGCTATGGATGCCCTGCTGCCCAAAGATATCGCCATAAACGAGGTCTACAGGGCCCGTAAGGGCTTTTCTGCGCGCTTTGACGCGCGCTCTCGCACTTACACCTATCGCATTGCCGATCGTGATGCGCGGCCCGTGCTGTCACGCGGTGCTGTGTGGTGGCATCGCTATCCCCTCGACGTCGATGCGATGGCGGCCGCCTGCCCTGCGCTTTTGGGCGAGCAGGACTTTAAAAGCTTTTGCAAGGTTGCCTCTGCCGTGGGCAAACCTACGCACCGCTGCGTAATGCGCGCCGAGTTTGGCCATGAGGTTGCGTTTGGCGAGGACATCCTGACGTTTACCATCGAGGGCAATGCGTTTCTGCATTCGATGGTCCGTACGATCGTTGGCACGCTTGTCGAGATTGGCATGCATCGCCGTGAACCCGAGTGGATGCGCGAGGTCATCGATGCTTGCGATCGTACCGCTGCGGGCCCCACGGCTCCTGCCTGCGGCCTTACGTTTATGGGCGTGGATTACGATCCCGCCGAGCTTGTCGTGCTCGACTAGGGGAGGGCTCGACGCGCCGTTCGTCGGCACCTGTCATCTGTGGGCTGCGCGTGTGCAACATCTGTTCTTGGCGTGCAGTGCAACCGGTGTCTCATTGCTTTTATTGCCGGGGTGTACCATGAACGACAGTTTGATTCATTGCTGTCGAGAGGACGGATAACTTGGTTCGACGTGGCTCGCATCCGCGACTTTCGGTGATCCTTGTAGTAGAAGGTTCGCCCAGCTATGCGATGCGTGCGCTCGAGAGTATCCAGAACCAAGACCTCTATGATTTGCAGATTGTCGTTGTCTGCCGCGATGCTGCGCCCGGTGTGCGCCATTCGCTTCAAGTTGCTGCCGACAGGGACATCCATATTGATTTGATTGATGTCGAGGACGCGAAGCGCGGCGCTTGTCTTCGTGCCGGTTTTGATGCCTCGCGCGGCTCTCACATCATCGCCATGAACGCCGATGAGTGGTTTGCTCCGCAGGCCCTTTCCAAGATGGTCGATATCGCGTGCGATACTGCGGCAGACATTGTGCTCCCCTCGGTGTCGCTCGATCGATACGATGCGCATCGCGAGCGTCATTCGCGCGTCTTGGATGCTACTCATATTTCCATTGATGGCAAATCTTCGATGGTGGCCGGGCTGCCTCAGTTGATTTTGGACGGCCTAGTCGCTCAGACCTCTGGCGTGATGTATAGCCGTCCGCTGTTTGAAGCATGCCTGTCGCGTGGCAAGGCGTACCGTACGGTTGAGTTTATGGCTTATGCGCTCTCGCAGGCACGATTCGTGTCCGGCTGCGGCGACGCTTGTTTCCACGCGGTGGCACCTAAGCTTACAGATGCCTTTGATCCCACCATGTATGCCAGGATATCCGATGACACTCGAGCGCTCGACGAGCTTGCGGACTCACTCTCGGAAGCAGATAGCGGTGGTCGGCTCAAGCTGGCAAGCCAAAAGTTCTACTTCGCCGGACTGGTCGCCTGCATCGAGAATTTGTGTCTGAGCCCGCATGGAGTGTCGTCAATCGAGCGTTCCGCCCGCATGCGTGATATGCTCGAGGCGCCTCGAACCCGTCAGATGGTCGCCGCGCTCAAGGATAACCATCGGGGACTCGGTCTGTTGTTTGGGCCGATCGCCAGCGCCAAGCCCGCGCGCTGCGTGATGTGTACGCATCTGGCAGCTTTTCTTAACCGGACGGGCGCAAAAACCGCCTAAACGGCTCATTTCGAAACAAATTTGCATAGAATTGTTTCGAAATGCGTTCTTATACACAAAAGCCTTCAAATAGCGTTAAACTATTCAATCACTGATTGATTGTCTCCGCCATCTTTTGGAGAGAGGGTTTGTATGGCTAAAAAACGCAATGGGCGCCAGGATGCCATTAGAGATATTGTGCGCAATAAGGACGTCCGCACGCAGCGCGTGCTGGTCGATGAGCTCCGCGCTATGGGCTTTGATTGCACGCAGGCGACTGTCTCTCGCGATATTGCCGATATGGGGCTGCGTAAGCTCCCTGAGGGCATCTATGTTCTGGCAGAGGACCTGCACCTGCAGCGTATGGTTTCCGAGCTCGTAACGGGCGTTCTGCGTACCGATAATCTGGTTATGATTAAGGCTCAGCCTGGCACGGCTTCCGGCATCGCCGCCGCTGTTGATGCGGCAGAGCTGCCCGATGTGCTTGGCTCGCTTGCCGGCAACGATACGATTTTGGTTATTGCCCAGACGGCCGAGGACGGCGAGCGTCTTGAGGCGCTGATCAATAAGCTGAGCAATTCTCGCAAGTAGGCGTGCGGGTCGTGCGCTCGGCACTGTGCGCGCTGACATCGTGGCTTGTAAGGGGTATCGACGTTGGTCGGTACCCCTTTTTTTCTGCCGGTATATAGACCGCCCATCAGGTCGCTTTAAACTAAAAAGGCCCCCGAGCAGTTTAATAAGCTGCTCGGGGGCCTTGTTGCTTATGGCCGGATGATTTCTAGCCGACCGTATCGTCAGGCGTGGGCGAGGGGTCGGGAGTGGGTGTGGGCGTAGGCGTGCCGCCATCGCCGCCGGTCGAACCACCAGTGGATCCGCCCGTCGAGCCACCGGTGGTACCGGTGCCGCCGGTGGTGTCGCCGCCCGTGGTCTCGGTGGTCGTGGTCGTCGTGGTAGTCGTTGTGGTGGTGGTTTCCTCTTCGTCCTCGTCCTCGTCCTCGTCCTTGTCGTCGTTCTCCGTCTTCTTGGTGTTGTTGGTGCCGTAGAACTTCCAGACGCTGTTGTTCTTGTAGGTGGGAGCCGTTCCGGTCGCAAACTCCTCGCGCTCGGTACCGGTCAGAACGGTGTTCATAAACCGCTTAAAGACAGGCAGGTTGGTGCTGTCGCCCAGCAGGTCTGTGCCGTATTTTTGGATGGGGATCTCGCCCGCGGAATAGCCGGTCCACAGGGCGCACGCCAGCTGCGGGGTATAGCCGCAGAACCACAGGTTGGTGGTGTTGTCGGTGGTGCCCGTCTTGCCGGCATAGGGCTGGTTGACGCTCAGGGCACCGGCAGCACCCGTGCCGCCGCCCTGCATGACGCCGGACAGAACATCGGTGACCGCGGCGGCCTCGCCCTCGGTAAGCACCTGTGAGGGATTGTCGGTATGCTGGTACAGCACCGAACCGGTACGAGAGTCAATCTCGGTGATGGCGATCGGCTGGCGATAGTAGCCGCCGTTGGCAAACGTCGCGTAGGCGGCGGCCATCTCGAGCGGCGAGATCGAGCCGGTGCCGAGGGTCATGACGGGAACGTCCTCGATGTTGTCCTTGGCGGGATCGATGCCGAGCTTTTTGACGAGCGAGATGATCTTGCTGTTGCCGACGGCTTCCGCCACCTGGATGTAGCCGGTGTTGGAGGAGTATGCCGTTGCCTGCTTAAGCGTGATGTTGCCATAGCTATGGTTGGCGTAGTTTTGGACCTCGGTCGTGGTGCCCTTGGCCTTGAGCGGCGAGTTGCAGTTGAGGGTGACGTTGGGGTTCATGCCGTTTTGGATGGCAGTTGCCAGCGTAAAAGCCTTAAAGGTGGAGCCGACGGGACGCTTGGCCGTGGCATGGTTTACGTGGTTCTCGTCGGCGTTGTAGTCGTAGCCGCCCACCATGCACTTGATGTAGCCGGTCTTGGGGTCGACGACGACCATGCCCATGTCCAGGCCGTCGAGTGAGAGTGTGTCGAGCTGCTCGCGGACGGCATTCTCTGCCACCTGCTGCATCGTGGGGTCGATGGTGGTCTTGACGGTCAGGCCGCCCTTAAAGAGCACGTCGGTCGAGAACTCCTGCTCCAGCAGCTGCTTAACATAGGCGACAAAGTAGGGCTGCGAGTATACGTCGACGCCGCTGCCCGAAATCTCGGTCACGTTGAGGGTGATGGGCTCGGCCTGTGCGGCATCGTGCTCCTCCTGCGTGATGTGGCCCAGGCGCAACATGTTGTCAAGGACCTTGTTGCGACGGGACAGCGCCAGGTCGGGGTTGACCGTGGGGTCGTACTGCGAGGGCGAGTTGGGAAGGCCGATGAGCAGTGCGGCCTCGCTCAGGGTGAGGTCGGCGGCGCTCTTGGACAGATAGGTTTCGGCTGCGGCCTCGATGCCGTAGGCGCCGTGACCGTAGTAGATGGTGTTGAGGTACATCATGAGGATCTCGTCTTTGGAGTACATGTCCTCCATCTTGACGGCGATGTAGGCCTCGCGCACCTTACGCTCGATGGTCGAGTCGAACTGCTCCTCCTGCAGGATGGTGTTGCGCACCAGCTGCTGGGTGATAGTCGAGGCGCCTTCGTGCCCGCCGCCGAGGGTTGCCACCGCAGCACGCGCGATACCCCACAGGTCGATACCGCCGTGCTCGTAGAAGCGCTCGTCCTCGACGTCAACGGTGCCCTGCAGCACGTAGGGGGAGACCTCGTCCTTGGTGATAGACTTGCGGTTTTGCGTGTAGAAGCTCGCAATCTTGTTGCCGTTGCAGTCGACGATCTCGGTGGGCTCGCTCACCAGATACGCGTTGGCGTCGGTGTAGTCGGGCAGATCGGACAGCCAGCGGTTGACGTTGCCGACCATGCCGATGCCAAACGCCACGCCCGCGATAAGCAAAAAGCCCAAAAACGAGAGCAGGATTATGGGCAGAGCATGCGTCTTTGAACGGCTGCGTCCCTGTCGTTGGCGAGGACCCATATATTGACCTCCAGGTATGTCGTGCCGGACGGTGGATGTGCCGTCGGGGCAGGATGGACATAAGTTATTACACGATAAACCAAACGGGGCGCGCGAGGCCTCGTGTATGCTGGAAGACGGCATTTTTCAGAGTGAATGCATACCTTGGTAAGGAGTTTGTCGATGGCGATTCGGACGATGGGGCCGAGCGGACAATACGAGACTGGATTGGATGCTGCCGGTGCGGCGCTGCCCGAGCTGCTGGCGCCGGCGGGCGGACTCGACCAGATGCTTGCGGCCATCGCCGCGGGTGCCGATGCCATCTATGCGGGGTTGGGCGGCTTTAACGCCCGTGTGAGCGCCCATGGCTTTACGGATGACGAGTTTGCGCGCGGCTGCGCCGTGGCGCATGCCCATGGCGTGCGTGTGTACGTAACGCTCAACGTGTTCGTGTTTGACGATGAGTTGTCCGACGCGGTGGCGTTGGGAGCTCATGCACTGGAGTTGGGCGCCGATGCTCTGATTGTCGCCGATGCCGGGTTGGCCTGCGCGCTGCGCGCGGCGATTCCCGGGGTCGAGATTCACCTGTCCACGCAGGCGGGCGCTCATAGCGAGAGCGCCGTGCGGCTTGCCGCCGATGAGCTTGGGGTCGAGCGCGTGACGACGGCACGCGAGCTGGCGGTCGACGAGATTGCGGCGCTATGTGCCACGGGCGTGCCCATCGAGGTATTCTGCCACGGTGCGATTTGCATCGGCTATTCGGGGGCGTGCGAGTTCTCGGCCCTGCGGCGTGGGCGCTCGGCGATGCGCGGCGACTGCACGCAGCCGTGCCGTTTGGCGTACGACCTGGTGGACGAGGCTGGACAGAGCGTTGTCGCCGTCGAGGGAGATCGCCTGCTGTGCCCGCGCGACTATCTCGGTATTGCGCATCTGCCCGAGCTTGTAGATGCCGGCGTGGCGTCGCTCAAGATCGAGGGGCGCATGAAGAACCCTGATTACGTATTCAACGTGGTGCGGGTGTGGCGCCGGGCACTCGATATGCTGTGCGACGGCGCGTGGGACCCCGGTGCCGTGGAAGAGCTCGAGCGCGAGCTGGGAAGGTCGTTTAACCGTGGGTTTACCGATGCGTACCTGCGAGGACGTTCGGGTGCCGAGCTTATGAGCTTTGAGCGCGCAATTAACCAGGGCGTGCGCGTGGGGCGCTTGGTCGCTGTGGGCCACGAAGAGGTGACCGTTGAGCTCGATGCCGCCGTGGCGGCGGGTGACACGCTCGAGATTCGGTTCTATCCGGGTGCCGACGCGCGTCCCGATGTGCCCAAGCGCTGGCCGCAGGTGCCCTGTCCGGTGGATGCCGCAGCGGGGGAGCGCGTCGTCGTGCATTGCAAGCGTAAGGTGGACGCGGGCTGCGAGGTATACCTGATTCGCAGCGCCGGCGTGTTGGGGCAAACGGCGGCGGTGTTGGAGTGCATGCGGGCCGAGGCGGATGCGATTGCGCCCGTTGCGCGTGCCGTTGAGGTGCTGCCCTTTGAGGACGTTGCGGTGGATGGCGGTGCGTCGACGGAGTTGGTGGAGTGCGCGGTTCCCGCTCGCATGGTTTTTGCTTGGCAGCTGATGGATGCCGACCCGCGCGGAGAACTCGATTTGTCCGACGCTGTTGTGGTGCTTGACGAGGTGTGCCGCACGGGTGACGCTGACTGGACCCGCTCACTGATGCAGCGTGCCGGGCGCGTTGTCTGCCGCAACCTGGGACAGGTGGTGATCGCTCGCGAGCTGGGCGTGACGTTTGACGTGGCGGCGCCGGTGTTCTGCGCGAATCGGGCCACGCTTACCTGGCTGCGCGGACTCGGTGCGGGGCGGGTGTACTTGCCGGCCGAGTTGCTCGGCAATGATGCGGAGCGTATTGCCGAACTGGCTGCTGAACCCGGCGTCTGGGGTCCGGTCGACGCCGACCGTCCCGAGCTTATGGTGTGCGAGCACTGCCTGCTGACCGCCGAGGGCGTCTGCGCTACCGATGCGACGGGACAGGTCCGTTGCCGCGACTGCTTGCGCCGTCGGCAGGTACGCTATCTGGTCGAGCGTGACGGTACACGTTTGCCAGTTGCCATTGACGCATGCGGCAGGACGAGGATTTTCCTGTCGTAGGTGCCGCGTCGCGTCAGTTTGTTATCATATGAGAGTTTATGGACTTCCAGCACCGCCGTATCCGGTGAGGGTGCTATAGCAAAAGGAGGATACCCAATGCTGTCTGTTGACGAGCAAATGCGTATCATCACCTCGGGCGCCGCGCAGATCGTTCCCGAGGCCGACCTTCGCAAGAAGCTTGAGAAGGGCGAGCCCCTCAACATCAAGCTCGGCGTCGACCCCACCAGCCC
>USOG01000063.1 GCA_900556365.1 uncultured Collinsella sp. | reverse complement strand
GTCGAGCTCGCCAACGAGCACGATGACTTTGTGGTCCTCGACGCCGACCTGGCCGCCGCCACGCAGACCGGCAAGTTTAAGGCCGCCTGCCCCGACCGCTTCTTCGATGTGGGCATCGCCGAGAGCAACCTGATGGGTGTTGCCGCCGGTATCGCGACCACCGGCCGCGTCGCCTTCGCGAGCAGCTTTGCCATGTTTGCCGCCGGCCGCGCCTTTGAGCAGGTCCGCAACTCCATCGGCTATCCGCACCTTAACGTTAAGATCGGTGCCACGCACGCCGGTATCTCGGTGGGCGAGGATGGCGCCACGCACCAGTGCTGCGAGGATATCGCCCTGATGCGTGTCATCCCCGGCATGACCGTGATCGTTCCCGCCGACGACATCGAGGCCCGTGCCGTGACGCGCGCCGCCTACGAGTGCGACGGCCCCGTGTACATGCGCTTCGCCCGTTTGGCCTCGCCGGTTATCAACGACCCCGAGACCTACAAGTTCGAGTTGGGTAAGGGCATTGTCATGCGCGAGGGCTCCGATGTGACCATCATCGCCTGCGGCCTGATGGTCGGCGAGGCTCTCGAGGCCGCCGAGCAGCTCGCCGCCGATGGCATCGACGCCGAGGTCATCAACATGCACACCATCAAGCCCATCGATGCCGACCTGATCGTCAAGAGCGCCACCAAGACCGGCCACGTCGTGACCGTCGAGGAGCACTCTGTGATCGGTGGCCTGGGCAGCGCCGTTGCCGACGTCCTGTGCGAGCAGTGCCCGACGCCGCTCAAGAAGATCGGCGTCAACGACACCTTCGGTGAGTCCGGCCCGGGTGCCGAGCTTCTGCACAAGTACGGTCTGGACGCCGCCAACATCGTGGCGACCACCAAGGAGTTCTTGGCATAAGGCAAGACGAGGCAAAGTATCGCTTCAGCAACCGTATGCAATCCATAACAGGGGCGTCCTCAAAGAGGACGCCCCTGTTTTTTGTCGGCAACAAACAAATTAGGCCCGCACCAAGTAAGGGCTTTCTCCGGGAAACGGGCCCAGACCAGCAAAGTGCAATTTAGCCCCCAAGCACGGCGCTGCTGCACCCAAGTAAAACGCAGCGACCCCTTAGTTATCGCAGGCCGGACACAGGGTTACTTTCCAAATCTTTCCGCAGGACGGAGGAACCCCCGCCGCACGTAGTGCGCAGCGGAGGCTCCGACATGTCCGAGGACGATTTGGAAAGTAACCCTGTGTCCGGCCGGAGGGACCCAAACACGGCCATGCTTCTTATGTGCAGCAAAGCTAATGCTGCTAAAATATTAAGCGCTCATGTAGTTTAAACGCACGACGATAAGGAGCACCAGTGGGTAACCACTTCCGTACCTCCGGTGCGGGCGATGATGCCCCCAAGACGCAGACAGGCGTCCAGGGCAGTCGTTTCGCCACTCCGGATTCAGAGGGCCAGCCTGTTGCTCAGGCCCCCGCTCAGCCGGCAGATCAGGCACAGCCGGCATCCGATCCCTTTGCCTACAATCCCACCAGCGATGTCGCGCTTTCCGGCACGGCGGGTTTTGAGCCCGTTCAGGCCGTGACCGCTCGCGTGGAGCAGCCTCAGGCTGGCGCCGCCACGCCGCAGCCTACCATGGCCGGCATTCCCGACCCCATGGCCCCTGCGACGCCGGCTCCTCAGCCTGCGCAGTCCGGTCTCTTTGCCGCTATTCCCGACCCCACGCAGCCTGCTGCCCCGGTGGTCGAGAGCGATCAGGCCGCCGAGGTCGCAAGCCTCGATAACGCGCTCAACAACCCCGATTTTACGTCGGTGTTTGCGCCAATCGATCCGCAGGCCAGCCGCAAGAAGATGGCCAAGCAGGCCGGTGTCGAGCCCGTTATCCTTATGGAGCATGTCACCAAGATCTATCCGGCACAGCCCAACAAGCCTGCACTCGACGACATCAACATCGAGATCTATCCGGGCGAGTTCGTCTTCCTGGTCGGTCACTCCGGCTCGGGTAAGACCACGCTGCTGTCGACGCTCAACCGCGACGTCAAGCCGACGAGCGGCCGCATCCTGGTTGCCGGTCAGGACCTCATGAAGATCAAGAACCGCAAGGTTCCGTTCCTGCGCCGCCAGATTGGCGCCGTGTTCCAGGACTTTAAGCTTCTGCCGCAAAAGACCGCCTACGAAAACGTGGCGTTTGCCCTGCAGTGCATCGGCAAGCCCAAGGGCGTCATTCGCAGCCAGGTGCCCGAGGTGCTGCGTCTGGTCGGTCTGGCCGATCAGATGGACTCCCTGCCCGACCAGCTTTCCGGTGGCGAGCAGCAGCGCGTTGCCGTCGCCCGCGCTATGGTCAACCGCCCGCCGCTGCTGATCTGCGACGAGCCCACGGGTAACCTCGACCCGGCGATCTCGCTGGGCATCATGAAGCTGCTCGAGCGTATTAACCGCACCGGCACCACCGTGATCGTTGCCACGCACGACCGCGAGATGGTTGATAGCATGCACCGTCGCGTGATCGCCCTCGAGGGCGGCCACGTTATCCGCGACCAGGAGAGGGGAGGTTACGGCAACTATGGCACCAACTAACGTGGGCTACTCCTTCAAAGAGGCAATCAGCCACTTCTTCCGTAACTGGACTACCTCGCTCGGCGCCGTCATCACGATCTTCCTTTCGCTGTTTATCATCGGCCTGTTCATCATGGGCTCCGCGATGCTGAACTCCGTGATCGGCACCGTCGAGGATCAGGTTGTCATCAACGCGTTCATTAGCGATGACGCCGATCAGGCCGATGTTCAGGCTTTTGAGGCCGAGCTTAAGACATGGAATAACGTCAAGTCCGTGACCTATAAGGACAAGGACGACGCGCTGGCCGAGTATACGAGCAAGATGTCGGGTAACGCCGACGCCACCATGAGCGCGCTCGATGGCCAGAACCCGCTGCCGGCTTCCTTCGCTATTGAGATGGACGATCCGTCCAAGGTCGAGAGCACGGCAGAGAAGCTCAAGAAGGATGCCGATTTCCAGAAGATCGCGGATGACGGCGACGTCAACGCGAGCGTGTTGTACGGCCAGGAGGAAGTGAGCCGCCTGTTCCAGGTGACTAACTACATCCGCATCGCCGCCGTGGTACTCGTTGGCCTTCTGACCTTTATCGCATTCATCTTCATCAACAACACGATTCGCCTGTCCATCACGGCGCGTCGTCGTGAGATTGCGATTATGCGTCTGGTCGGCGCCAGCAACGGCTTCATTCGTGGCCCGTTTATCACCGAGGGCGTACTGCAGGCCATTTTGGGCTCGCTGCTTTCCATCGGCGTTCTGGAGCTGCTGCGCAATCTGATGATTCCGCGTCTGCAGGAGAGCATCGGCTGGATGTCGTTTGCCCTGCCGATGCAGTACTACCTGGTGACCTATGCTGCGCTGATTCTGGTCGGCGTGATTATCGGTCTCTTTGGTTCTGCCATCGCCATGCGCCGCTACCTGCGCGTGTAGGCATGCCTGGAACTCATCCCTTCCAACGGGTCGTCTCTTATGGGGCGGCCCGTTTTTTGATCCCTAGGGGACGGCAGGAAAGCGAATCATTTGGGTAGACTCTTTGGAGTTCGCAATCGATAGTTAGGAGGCGCCATGGGGCGCAATAACAAGCATAAGCGTGGAGCTCGCAATAAGCGCGGGCCGGTGCGCAGCGAACGCCGTCCGAGCCTGACCGGGCGCGTGCAGCTCCATGAGCACAGTGCCTATGTTATAACCGAGAATGGCGACTACAAGGTCATGGGTCGCGGCAAGCGTGAGATCATGGACGGCGATACCGTTGCCGTGAGCATTAAGAACAGCCCGCATGGCGAGCGTCGCGCCGTGATCGAGGGCGTGGTTGAGCGCGCAGCCATAAGCGTGGTGGGCGCGTACCAGACCGCCGGTCCGCTCGGTGTGATCGAGCCGCTCGATTCGCGCCTGAAGGCCGACTTCTTCATTTTGCCCGAGGATACCTCGGCGGATCGTCTGGGTGTCCACCCGGGTGATGCCGTTGTCGCGCGCATTTTGACCTACCCGACGCGCCTGGAATCGGGTACCGTGACGATCGAACGCCGCATTGGCGGAGATGACGCGCCCGATTTGGGCGTTCAATATGTGATGGCGCGCTACGGCTATACCGATAGCTATCCCGAGGCCGCGCTGGACGAGGCCGAGGGGCTTTCGCTCGATGTGTACGCGGCGCTTAAGGACCCGCTCCGCCGCGATCTGCGCGACCGCTTTGTCATCACGATCGACCCGGTTGACGCGCGCGACTTTGACGATGCCATTTCGTTGGAGCGCACGCCCGAGGGTGGCTACAAGCTGGGTGTGCATATCGCCGACGTTTCACACTATGTGGCTTGGGACGGGCATATCGATCTTGAGGCTCGTCATCGTGCGACATCGGTGTATCTGGCCGATCGCGTGCTTCCCATGCTGCCCGAACGCCTGTCCTGTGACCTGTGCTCGCTTCGTCCTGACGAGGACCGGCTTGCGTTTACCGTCGATATCGAGCTCGATGCGCAGGGTTGCGTGCGGCATTACGATCCGTACCCCAGCGTGATTCGTTCGCGTGTGCGTATGGACTATGACGGCGCCGAGGCGCTGCTGGTGCGTGCCGGCGCGGTTGAGTATTCGGTGCTGGAGGGTGCGGCCGAGGATGTTGCGGCTGCCGAGACCTCGCGCGAGGAAGCGCTTGAGCGCGGTCTTGCGTGCGAGGAGGCCGCCCGCGGCTACAACGTCGACCTCGGCAATTTCCTTGTCGCCGCCAACGAACTCGCCGAACTCCGCCGTCGTATCCGTCGCGCCCGCGGCTCAGTCGATTTTGACACGGCCGAGATTCGCGCTCTATTGGATGAGGACGGAGTACCCGTGCAGATTGTGGCGCGCGAGCGTTCGTGCGCCACGTCGCTTATCGAGGAAGCCATGCTGCTCGCCAACGAATGCGTTGCAGAGTGGCTGGCGGACCGTGATATCGAGGCCTGCTATCGCGTGCATGAGGATCCGAGCCCCGATAGCCTGCACGGTGCCGCCGTTGCGCTGGCGCAGCTAGGCATCATCGACGATCGCCGTGCTGCCGGTATTGCCCTGGGGAGTCCCGATGAGCTGCAGGCTGCAGTCGATGCTGCCGCCGGTACGGCCAACGCACCGCTCGTCAACACGCTGCTTCTGCGCAGCATGCAGCGCGCGTTGTACAAGCCGCGCAACGAGGGCCACTTTGCGCTCGCTGCGCCGTGCTACTGTCACTTTACGAGTCCCATCCGTCGCTACCCCGATCTGGTGGTGCACCGCGTACTCAAGCTGCAGTTGGCCTATGAGCAGCTCGGCGGCAAGGACGCCTTGGTTCGCACGCCGCGGCTGATCGGCAAGGGGCGCGAGTCGCTGCCGCGCATTCTGCCGCAGATCTGCCGCACATGCAGCGATGCCGAGCGCGCGGCAGATGCCGCCAGCCATGCGACGCAAAAGATCAAGATTGCCCAGTACTATGAGGACCGTCTGGGCGAGCGCTATACCGGAACCGTCTCGTGGGTTAGCAGCATGGGCCTCTTTGTGCGCTTGGACCTAACGCAGGTCGAAGGCTTGGTTTCGATCAAGAGCCTGGGCAACGAGTGGTTCGAGTTCGACGAGGACGCGCTTACGCTGACGGGCGCCGACACGGGTACCCGTTACGAGCTGGGGCAGCGCGTGATTATCGAGGTCTCGCGCGTCAATACCACGCGTGGGCACTTGGACTTTAAGCTTATCCATTAGCCAAATCCCGACTCATGGTGGGGGAGCGGAGGGCGGCCTTTCGGGACCGCCCTTCGCATTTGAATCGTGGCTACCTTGCCGTCTGCTCGGCCGCCCGCTTACCTGCTATTTGAGAGGTAAAACCTACCAAAATAAACCTGTCCCTTTTTGGCAGGTTTACAAGAAAGCGGGAATGAGATGGCGATGGTGTACGGTTATGCGCGGGTGAGTTCGCGCGATCAGAACCTTAATCGGCAGCTGGATGCGCTGGGCGCCTATGGCGTGGGCTCGGCGAATATTTATGCCGACCATGCGAGCGGCAAGGACTTCGATCGACCGCGTTATCGCGAGCTGCTGCACGTTCTGGGAGACGGGGACGTGCTGGTGGTGCTTTCTATCGACCGACTTGGTCGTAATTACTCCGAGATTCTTGAGGAATGGCGACGCATTACCAAGGAGCTCGGGGTTGCCATTGTGGTGTTGGATATGCCATTGCTTGATACGCGCGCCAGGGCCAGCGGCGCGCCGGATGTGACCAACGCCCTGATTGCCGATATTGTGCTGCAACTGCTGAGCTACGTGGCGCAGGTGGAGCGCGAGAATATCCATCGGCGCCAGGCGGAGGGAATTGCGGCGGCGCGGGCGCGAGGGGTCCGTTTCGGTCGACCTCGCAAGCCGTGCCCTCCTCAGTTTGAGCTGGTGCGCGATAGCTATGAGGCAGGCGATATTACCCGCAGCCAGGCAGCAAAGTGCCTGGGCGTGTGCGTGGGGACGTTCGATCGCTGGATGCGCGAGGCAGGGTAGAGGTTTGCGTCGCCTTGTCGCTTCCTGTTGCGATTCAAATTTTGATACGGTGACGATGTCATTTGGGGCTACACTCGCTGATATTCAAAAAAAGGAGGTTGGCCCTTGGCGCGCGTAAAACAAATAATCGGATGGACCGCGATCGTTCTGTTTGCTGCAACGCTGGCGGGCATCTGGGCGCTGACGGAGCAAAATGCGGTGGAGACGTCGTTGCTGAGCGAGTCCACCGCGCGTGTGGTGGAGGGTCAGGCCACGGGCGTTCAGGCTGCCGATGCCACGGGCGATGCCCAGACGGAGAACGGAATGACCGGGGGCACCGATTCGGCTGCCTCGAATGCCCGGTCTGGCCGACTTGCTTCCATTCGCATGTGGGTGGGCACGAACGTCCGTCGCGTTGCCCATACCGTAGAGTTTTTCTTCGTCGGATTGTTCGCCTCGGTGGTCGTGGTTTGCTTTTCCAGGCGTCCGTGGAGCGTATGCTCCCGTTGCGTGCCCGTATTGCTCTTTTGCGCCGCCTGCTCCGTTGGCGATCAGGTACATAAGATCTTTGTTCCCGGCAGGCATTTCGACGTTATCGACTTAGGATTCGATGCTGCGGGCTATGTCACCGCCATGCTGTTGGTATTGCTGGCAGCGGCGTTGGTGCGCCATGCGACTCGGCCGATCGGCGCCCATGCGAGGCGCTAGCCGGTAACAAACCCGTTTCTGATAATGCAACCTCTTTGAATTATTTTGTGTCGCGCGTATTTCCGAGCGGTCGGATTTGAGGGGCGAGCGGTAGAACGCTCGCCCTTTGTGCGCCACGATGCGGCACAATGTACCGCAAAAGCTGTTTGTATCCGGTACGAATCGTTCGTTGGTCTTTAATTCTTCTCAACGGAGGTGTTTGAGATGGCAAACGGATTGCTTTTGCGGCTTCGCGAGCGTGAGCTCAGCGCGAGCCCGGCGGAACGCAATGTCATCGCATATGTAAGGGTTGATTTTCAATCTCAATGCAACAGCCTGAACGGGTCCCGCGTTTCCGCAGCTAGCGCAACGCGGAAATAGCTCC
>USOG01000062.1 GCA_900556365.1 uncultured Collinsella sp. | reverse complement strand
GGCGGCTTCTGCGACTCCATGGTGTGGATCTGCACGCCCGAGGTCTGGGTGCGCAGCAGCACGTCGGACTCGCCGTGAGCGTGAGCCTCGGGATGCGCGACGCTGCCGGGGTTGTTGTCGACCACATAGAACGTGTCGCGAGCCGAGCGGCTCGGGTGATCCATGGGCGCGTTGAGCGCGGTGAAGTTGTAGTAGGAGGTATCAACCATGGGGCCGGACTCGACGGTGTAGCCGATGCCGCAGAAGATGTCCTCGGCCTCCTCGATGATCTGCTTGATCAGGTGCTGGTGACCGATCTGCGGACGGATGCCCGGCAGCGTGATGTCGACGGCCTCGTGCTCGAGTGCGTGCTTGAGGGCGGCGGCCTTCATCTCGGTGGTGCGCTCGTCGAGCATGCCCTCGATCAGCTGGCGCATCTCGTTGGCGCGTTTGCCCATCATGGGACGATCCTCGGGGGCGAGCTTGCCCATCATGCGCATCAGGCCGGTGATACGGCCCTTGCGGCCGAGCAGCTCAACGCGCGCGGCCTCGAGCTTGGCAGCGTCGTCGGCGCCTGCGACGAGCTCCTTGGCCTCTTCCTCGAGTTTGACCAGATCATCAATCAGACTCATGTCTTCCCTTTCGTCTCTCGCGCATCCGCACTCCGGGACGGCTGACGCTGCCCGATGCTGCGGATGCGCGGCCCGGTTCGGTAACAAAAAACCGTCCTCGGGCATGTGCATTGCCCAAGGACGGTTAAATTCCGCGGTACCACCTTGTTTGACCCGGCGGATGTCTGGCCCGCCGCGCCCACTCTGTGCCTCTTGTCGCGAGGCTCACGGCTTCCCTACTGGGACTTTGCTGCCACTGGCCGCGTGCCCGTTGAGGTCGCTGCTCGGGAGTGAACGCTTGGCCCTTGCCACCGCAGGAAGGCTTGCAGCCCATGACCTTCCCTCTCTTGCCGGCGACGCGGCGGGCAAAACCCTCTCCGTCAACGCATTGGGCTATAGGATAACACATTTCGCGAGCGCATCGCCGCGTTCCGTTTTGTTCGCGCTGGGTACAAGGCAGGTAGCTGTGCAAACTGGCCGCGCACCCGCCTGCGGCGCTCGGCCTGCGAGATTAAGGATGCGGTATGGGAAAGAAACTCGATAAGAAGGCCAAGGCCGCCATGGCAAAGGCTTCCAAGAGCGTCAAGGCCGCTAAAGTCGACAAGGCCGTCAAAAAGTTCCGCAAACTCGAGGGCAAGCTGTGGACTAGTGAGTACCTGCTCAAGATTGCCGAGTTCGATGGAGCGACGATCGCTCCTGTCAACGGCGCTACCGCCCGTGCCGACGCCATGGGCACGCTTGCCGGCGAGCATCACAAGCTGCTGACCAGCGAGAAGTCCGTTGAGCTCGTACGCTCGTTAGCGCGCGAGACGGTTGCAGGCGGACACGTAGACGACCCGCAGCTGCTCGACGAGATCCGTGTGCTCGGCCGCGACCAGCGCGAGGCAAGCGTCATCCCCACCGAGGAGGCCGAGGCCTGGACCAGGCTCACCTGCGAGGCCGATGCCGTGTGGCACAAGGCCAAGACGGCCAATGACTGGGCGAGCTTTGAGCCCTATGTGGATAGAATCGTCGCCCAACTTAAGCATCAGGCCGAGCTCATGGACCCCCAGCGCGACCCATACGACGTTTGGCTCGACCAGTACGAGCGCGGCCTTTCCGCAAAGAGCTTCGATGCGTTTTGCGATGAGGTCAAGGCGACGGTCGTGCCGCTCGTGCACGCCATCGGCGAGCGCGGCCAGCAGCCCGATGCCGACTTTTTGCACGCCCGCGTGCCCGAGGCCGCCCAGCGCGCCATGAGCTTCGACCTGATGAAGCTCGTCGGCCTGAACCTGGACGACACCACGCTTGCCTTTACCGAACACCCGTTTAGCGAGGGCTTTGCCGTGGGTGACGCGCGCATCGCAACACACATCTACGAGGACGATTGCATCTCCAACGTCTACAGCATCATCCACGAGGCGGGGCACACCATGTACGAGCTGGGCGTCAATCCTGCCTATGCGCGCACCTGTCTTGAGGGTGGCACCTCCATGGGCATCCACGAGAGCCAGAGCCGCTTTTTCGAGAACACCGTGGGCCGCAGCCGTGCCTTTATGGGACCGCTGCTCGAGGTGCTGCGCCGCCACGCACCCGAGGTCTACGGCGACGTCGACGAGGACACGCTCTACCACGCCGTGAACATCGCGCAGCCTTCGCTGATCCGCACCGAGGCCGACGAGCTCACCTATCCGCTGCACGTTATGGTGCGCTACGAGATCGAGCGCATGCTGTTTGCCGGCGAGGCCACGGCCAAGGACATCCCCGCGCTTTGGAACCGCTTCATGGATGAGTACCTGGGCATTCCCGTTCCCGACGACACGCACGGCTGCCTACAGGATACGCACTGGAGCGGCGGCTCGTTTGGCTACTTCCCCACCTATGCGCTGGGCAGTGCCTACGATGCCATGTTTGTGCCGGCCATGTGCCGCGACGGTGTCGACCTCAACGGTGCCTGTGCGAGCGGCGACCTGACACCCGTCCGCGCCTGGCTGGGCGAGCACATTTGGCAGTGGGGCCGCGCCAAGGACGCGCCGGAGCTCATCAAGGGCGCGTGCGGCATGGCGTTCGATGCCCGCTACTACTGCAGCTACCTGCAGGACAAGTTCACCACGCTGTACGAGCTGTAAAGCTTAGGCGACACGCCAACGCAAAGGGGCGCCGCAGGATCTATCCCGCGGCGCCCCTTTACACCCAGTCACCAACCCGGCAGTTAGGGACGTTCCTATTGTGCCGGCAGAAAAAGAACGTCCCCAGGTGCCAGATTGGCCGCGTAACTACAGAGCTTCGAGTGCGGCGGCGATGCGCTTCATGGCGGCGTCGGCAGCCGGTTGGTCCGGAGCCTCAGCCAGCACGCGAATCACCGACTCGGTTCCGCTCTTGCGCACCAGCACGCGGCCCTCGCCCGCCAGCGACGCCTCGGCCTCGGCGATGGCGGCCTGCACGCCCATGTTGCCCAGCGCGGCGTCCTTATCCGCCACGCGCACGGCAACCTGCGCCTGCGGCAGCAGCTTGCACGGAGCCGTGAGCTGCGAGAGCGTCTCGCGCTCGGCACGAATCACTTCCATCACGCGCAGCGAGGTCATAATGCCGTCGCCCGTGCGCTCGATATCGCCAAAGATCGTATGGCCCGTCTGCTCACCGCCCAGGCTGTAGCCGCCCTCGCGCATCTTGGCATACACGTGACGGTCGCCCACGCCGCTGGTCACGGCGCTCAGACCGGCAAGCTCCAGCGACTTGACAAGGCCAAAGTTGCTGGCGATCGTCGGCACCACGGTACCGCCCGAGAGGCGCCCGTGCTTGTTCAGATACACGCCGCACACGTACAGGATCTGGTCGCCGTCTACCACGCGACCGCGCTCATCCACGGCCAGGCAACGGTCGGCATCGCCGTCATAGGCAAAGCCCACGTCCAGGCCCTGCTCCACCACATGGCGCTGCAGGCGCTCCATATGCGTGGAGCCGCAATCGACGTTGATGTTAAAGCCATCGGGCGCGGCATTGATCACGCGCACGTCGGCACCGAGCGCGTCAAACACCGGCTTGGCCACCGAGGAAGCCGAGCCGTTGGCGCAGTCGATACCGATCTTGACGCCCTGCAGCGAAAAGTTCGCACTTGCAATGAGCGAAGCAATGTAGCGGTTGCGGCCCTGCATGTAGTCCACCGTGGCACCGATGTGGTTGCCCGTGGCCAGCGGAACTTCGCTCTTGCCATCGATGTAGTCCTCGATGAGCTCCAGCACGTCCTCGTCCATCTTAAAGCCGTCGCTGTTGACGAGCTTAATGCCGTTATCGCAAAACGGGTTGTGGCTCGCGCTGATCATGATGCCGCAATCGAAGCAGCCTTCCACAGTCTGATGCGCTACGCCCGGCGTGGGGATCACGTGTAGCATATAGGCGTCCGCACCGCTCGCGACCAGGCCGCTCACCAGCGCCGCCTCAAACATATAACTCGAGCGACGCGTGTCCTTGCCCACGATCACGCGTGCCTTGCGCTCGCGGTTGGCACCGTAATACCAGCCCACAAAACGGCCAATCTTATAAGCGTGCTCTACCGTCAGCCCAACGTTGGCCTCACCGCGAAAGCCGTCGGTGCCAAAGTACTTCATATCTTACTTATCCTATTCAAACGTTTGAGCGGTTGGCGTGGTGCGAACCTTAAGCTCTTTGTGCCCAGAGTCCTTCGAAGTCGTGACCGTGTACTCGACCTTTATGTCTTGTCCAAGAAGCATGTGGACACCGCCCCATGCAACCTTCAAGCCATCGTGCGTCGCTTCGTTCATCTCGATAGAACCGGAGCCCGAAGTCTTAATATCCGAAATGCTGCCTCCCGCAGGAGCATAGAGATAAAGCCTCAGCACCTCATCATCAATATCCTGGCTAATGCCGTTATGGCCCTGGAAATAGCCAGGCATCTCGGCCTTCTCCTGAGGGGTCATCGTGTTCTTGAGCGAGGTGGTCACTCGATACGTCGTCGAGCCATCGGCATTTTCAACCGAAGAATCGATGGTGACTCGCTTATCGAGGAACCAATCCATCTTTGAATAGCTGTAGTTGTTCACATAGACGCCCAAGATCGGAGCCTCCGACGTATCGGTTTGGAGAGCGCCCGATATTCCAAGAGCCTTCGCGGCCTTTTCCTCGTCATCATTTCTCGAATACATGAGGATGCGACCCTCGGAAGCGCCCTTTTCGATGGCGGCAGCAATCTTAGTAATATCGCTGGAGCCCAGTTCGTCCACGATCTTGTTAAAAGCTGATCCGGCAACCGCCGCAAAAATGGCGTCCTGTTCCTCTACCGGGTAATTCCAATAAATATCGTGCAGCAGCACCTTTGCGGCGTTACTTCCATCAACGACGGTGCCGTCAGGAAGCTGTGTGCCGCCTACAACGCCGAGCATATACTGCAAAAATACCGGATCGACTGCAAATACGCCGTCGATGTCATCTCCGACAATGGCCTTCTGCATATCGCTGGCAAGCTGAGCCGCACGCGGATAATCGGGCGTCATCGTAACGTCGCCCATCGTGTATCCGAGCGTGTTGAATCCGGTCAGGCCCCATCCGGTCGTGAACAAGTTTGCCTCTTCATCGGTGATGGGAAGCGGGCTCAAAGGCTCTTTCATCATGTCGACTTTGACAAAATCGCCCAGTTCGAGCTTACCGTCAGTCACCGACATCACGCCGCGAGAACCGGGGAAACCGCCGCAGGCGCGGATCTCGACATTGCTCATCGCGAGCACAAGATAATGACGCGTCTGGCCGTTGGCGCCGAGCATCTGGGGAAGGACGGGGGCGACCTTCTCCGCCGCGTCAACCGCGCCGTTGAGGGTGGCAAAGCCGTCCTTGGCCTTATCGACCAGCTCGGTCACCTGGGAAATATGAGTATCGCCAATGCCCTGGACCTTCTCGTTGGCGCTCTTGAACACCTTCGAGCTGCTGGAAAGCGAATCGGCGACCGCCTGCAGCGCGGACACGTTAATCATGCCGTCCTGGAACAGCTTGCCGGGCGTAGCCTGCGAAAGGTTATCGGCCATGGGAACCAGCGCATTGCTCGAGACATCGGACAGGGCATCAATCATGGTGCGGGCTGCGTTGATGTCACTGCCATACACCGGGATAAACGAAGCCGCCGTCCACAGCGGGCTCGAAGTCTCCGCCTTCATGCTGTTACAGAGCTCATCGATCTTCTTCGCGTCGTCAGGCAGCGTCGAAAAATCGCCCGACGTGACCTTGTCCTTAAGGCCACCGACGATCTCGACAGCCTCCTTCGCTTCGCTCTTTACGGTCTTTGCCGAGTTAAGCAGCATAAAGCCGCTTGCGCCAAGCGCAACGAGAAGCACCGCGACTACAGCGGCAATAATGGCGCCGGTGTGACGCTTTTTGCGCTCGCCCTTGCGATGGCGATGACGGACCAGACCGTCAGAGGTCGAACTCGACGAAGCGTCGCTACCGTAGTTCAAGCCAAAATCGTAATAATCTTCCTTGGAACCCGAGCCCGCAAACTCGGCACCGCTATCATCCAGGCGGGCGAACGTGCCAGTCTCGGAGGCGCCGGTGTAGATCGTGCCAAGGTTGCCCGTAAGCCCCGCGCCACCGGCAGAGGGAGTATTGTTGTCGGCCTTGCCGGCATTAACGTTGCCGGCGGCATTCGCGGCGTTGGCAGCACCTGCGCTGTTCGCAGGTGCCGAAGGAGCCCCGCTCGGCTGCGACGCGGAGGTTGCACCGCCCGCAAAGACATTCCCTCTTGCACGGCCGGTCTTTTTTGCCTTTTGAGACTGCTCGTACAGAGCGGTAAACATCGCCGTCTCGCCCGGGGACACGCGCTTACCGGAACCGCCCTGTCCAGCGCCGCCCGGCGTGCCGGCCTTACCAGCCCCGTTCGGACGCGGCGGAACTGCAGGGCGGCCGCTATCGCTGCCCTTAAAGTGATTACCAGCCATAAAGAAATCCTCGCAATTGAGTCGCAATGAAAAAGTCCATAACGTTACTAGTTTATGGCATTTTGAGCATCGACAGCTAAACTCCAGACACGGACGTCAATTGGCGAAAATGCGGCACAACACCTTTTCTGTCTTGGCGGCGGTGCCAGCTACACCGTGAGGAACATCATCACGATAATCATGGCAAAGCCGATAAGGTCGGTCGGCAAAAACACCGTGCCCAGCATAACGGCGCTGGTGATGGTCGCCGAAACCGGCTCCACAGTTCCGATGAGGCTCGCGCGCACCGAGCCGATGTCCTTAACGCCCTGCATATAGAGCATGTAAGCAAAAAACGAGCCGATAACCACGAACACCGCGAGCGCCTCGACGCCGGCGGCGTCGAGCGCCGGCATATGCGTCCAAGGCCGCACGAAGACGCACGAGACCACGCCCGCTGTGAGCATTGCCGAGCCCGTGACGATGGGGCTGCCGTATTCGGGCAGGATCTTGGCGGGAATCACCGCCATACACGCGGCGCTGACCGCACACATAAGACCTGCTGCCAGGCCAAGCGGCGAGATATTCAGGCTGGTAGGGTCGCCGCCGGTGGCAATTAAAAAGGTTCCACCCAGAGCCAGGCCAATGCCGATGACTTCGCGAGCACGCGGCATGCGGCGATCGGTCACGCAGGCGTAGCCCATGATGATAACGAGCTGCAGGCACTGGAGCACCGTCGCGGTTCCGGCATTGGTCAGGCGCACGGCCGAAAGATAGCAAAACTGGTTGAACAGCAGGCCAAAAGCGGTAAAGAGCAGCAGCTGCTTGCGATCAGCGGGCGTCGTCCAAAGCTTGACCAGGCGTGCGCGGTCGCGCGTGACAACCACAGCCATAAAGAGCAGGCCGGCGAGAATCTGACGCACGCTCATAAGCCACAGCGTATCGACATGGTAGGTATCGAACAAAAAACTCGCGCTGGTGCCCGAGAAGCCCCAAAACGAACCGCCCACCAGCGTAGCCAAGACGCCCGTGATCATCTTGCGCGTCGAAGCGCTGTTCAGGCGGTCGCGCCATGCGCGACGGGTGTTGCGGCTGAGCTCGTCGGTGCCCTCGGGCACATCAATGTTCGATATATCGGTCATCGGCACCGAAGCCCCTGCGCCTTCGACCTGCTCGACACACTCTTTGCTCATTCCACTCCCCCGAAACAGCCTGGAAACAATTCGGCT